>JAPJRA010000122.1 GCA_030824835.1 Geminicoccaceae bacterium
CAGGCGATGCCGATCCACAGCTCGGTGTGCGCCGCCAAATCGACTTGCTCACGGTATTCCCGGCACCAACGGCCATCGACGGTGCGAAAAGTACGTAGCGGCGTGATCGTGCCACGACTGCCACTGGCAGGATTCTGCCAGGTCACGCTGCCACCCGAGATCTGCGTGTCCAGAGCGGTCGTGAAGGCGGCCGCCATGAGCTGCCGGTCACGGGCCTGCTCGGCCAGGACATGCGTCGCCGCATCCCTTGCCCGGCGCTCGGCCAGCCCCAGAGCTACCGTCCCGATCGCGGCCGCGATCAACAGCGAGGCAGCGACCGGCGCCATGATGCGCAACAATCTGGCGCGGTGATGCCGGCGGCGGCGAGCTGCGAAAGTTGCATCGACGGAGGCCAGCACCGCGGCGTCGATGTTGACGGCCAGCGGGAAGGCGGCGCGTAGAAATGCCCGTTCGGTCTCCAGCGCGGAGACCGCGGCGGCGGTGGCCGGATCATCCCGGCAACGGCGGCCGACCAAGGCGGCGTCCGTACCGGCCAGTTCGTCATCGACCAGTAACATCAGCTCCAACTGACCGACGCCAGCCTGTTTCATGGCACGTTCTCGATTCCGGATGGGACGCTGGGTGCGCTGGCAAATGCCGTTCGGATCGCATCGCGCGCGCGGGCCAGGCGACTGGTGACGGTACCGATCGGGATCTGCAGGATGTCGGCTACGTCCCGATAGGCGAGGCCCTCGACCGTCACCAAGATCAGCACTTCCCGCTGCTCCTCGGGCAGCAGCATCACCATGCGGCGAACCTCCTGCAATGTGGTCCACAGTTCGGCGTCGATGGCGGCGCCGACGGACTGATCGGGAACGGCAGCGTGCTCCAGCAGGAGCCGCGAACGATTCGCTGCGTCGCGACGCTGGTTGCGGTGAAGATTGTGCGCGATCTTGAACAGCCAGCGATCCAAGGCGGTCCCCCAGATCCAAGTATCCAGGCGGAGAATGGCGCGCTCGCACGTTGCCTGCACCAAATCGTCGGCGTCAGCGGGGGATTTGGTCAGCACTAGAGCGAAGCGGTGCAAACGAGGCAGCAAGGCGATCAGCTCCCGGCGTAGCATCTCGTCTCGAGCCGACGACACCATCCCTCCGCAGCCACACCGATGACAGGCGCAATTTAAACTACACGCCGGCCCTGCCGTTTCTTCCATGGCGCCGGAAAAATTTCTTTGGCTTCGGAAGAAGAAATGCGCGCCGCGGGTTATGCCCAACGAGTGACGTCGTCGAACCGGTTGTCCGACGTGGAGAAGCGCATGGCTTGGCGTTGCCCGGGCCCGAGGCTCGCCGACGGACGCGCGGCCATATTCGCCTTGGCCGCCGTCCTTGGGGCAATGGCACCTGTCACGCCGACCATCGTTGGTGACGATTGTTGCTGGGCTACCGGCAAGGCGGCCTATGCCGACAGCAAACGTGGTGCTGCCGGCGCAGCCGGCTATCGCGGCGGCGGCGACTCGGGAGCTGGCGCTGATGCTGGGGGCGGGGGCGGTGCGGCCCCAACCCCGGGCGGTGGTGCCGCTGGTGCGGCGCCCGGCGATAGCAAGGGAAGCCCCGGAAGCGGTGCGGCAGGTAGCGTTGGTCCCGCGGATGGTACACGGGCCAGCCGCGCAAGAGGCACGAGTTCTGGCAGCGATGATCGCGAGCCCAGCGCAGCCGGACCCACGTCGACCAGCCCGTTGCAGTCCCCTGCCGCTGCGCCGCGCCGCTTGGATCAGCACGCGGTCCCGTCGGGCCTGACCCAGGTGGGTGAGGATCTCTCGCCTGCTGAGGAGGCAGCGCTGATCGCCGGCAAGTGGCGATGACACGCACATCGGCGCTGGGCTTTGCCATGATCCTTGCCGGCTGCATCGACCAGACACCCCAAAGCTCCGGCCCGCCGGCGCGGATTCTGGAGTCCGAGTTGCAGCAGGCCCTCGAGACACAACCGAGCGGCACCGCCGTCACCTGGCAATCGACGCCGGAGGGGCAGTTCGGCACGGTCAAGCCGGTGCGCACGTTCCGCACCAATAATGGCTATTGCCGCGAATATCTGGTGACGCTCCAGGGACCCGACGGCGTCGATAGCAGCTGGCGGGACATCGCCTGCCGTGACGCCGCCGGGGTCTGGCGCGTGTTTGAAACCGGCGCTTGAGGCGAGCCTACTTGATGCCGCCATTGAGACGATTCGGGAAGAAGCCGAAGTGGGCGCCGGCGCCGCCCAGATAGACGATTTTCAGCACCTCGCTCGTGGTGCGTGAGAAGGCCAAGCCGTTGGCATCAGTCGGGATGATATTGGCGCTGCCCGTCCATCGGATCCCCTGGTCCTTCCTGCTGGGGCCGTCGAGGCGGTCGCGTGCATCCGAGATCGCGCGCGCGGCCGCGAACAGACCTTGCCCATAGAGAAGTGTGCGGATCTGACCGGCATGGTAGGCCTCGACCGCCAGAATGCCGGCAGCGGCCTCGATCACGTCCTTGCTGGCGATCAGCCGAGCGGCGCCTTTGTAGGCGGTGACCCCGACATCCTCGAATATGAACGCCGCCAGCAGAAAATTGGTCTCGTTGGCGAAGGCGTCGAAGCGTTGGCTGCCGCTGACCAAGCCAGCCGCCCGGGCCGCGGTGGTGAACGCGGTATCGAGGTCGATCTTCGGCCGGGCCACAGCAGCACCGCCCAAGGCGGAGCGGATGAAGCGCACGTGGTTCAGCTCGTCCTGGGCAATCTCGGCGGCATATTCGCGAAATGCCTTGGTCTTGAAGGGTACCATGCTGCCGCCGACGACGGGTCCGCGCTTGCCGATCCCGCCGGTGTCGGCATTGCTCAGGCCTTTGCCGGTCGCTGTGCGGAGGTAGAACTCGGCTTCGAGATATTCGAGGTTCAACGCGAAATTGAGGATGGCGGCATCGTCGACGGCAGCAGCAGCTTGTGCCGAACTCGCCAGGGACGTGCCGATGGTGGCGATCGCCGCCACTCCTGCCGAGGTCAGCAGACCTCTGCGGCCGAGTTGCAGGTACTGGCCGTCCGGGTTCTGAATCGTCATGGTCGATGCCTCTTCCTGTATGTCGCCGGAAGAGAGGCGCCGTCGGGCGGCGTCATCCTCTCCCTAGCACTACGGGTGGCGAGGCGTCGCAGATGCAGGTGCGGTGCGCCTCACGCGGCCGTGACCTCGGTCTGGAGGTTCAGCGCGGTTCGACCAGCAGCGTGCCCGTGGACACGACCGGCCCGGTCGGTTGCCCGCTCGGTGAGCCGCCCGCCGGCTCGAGACTCACAGCCAGCATATCGCCGGCCTGAAGCTCACCCTGGGCCGGCGCGGTGAAGACCCGCCGCTGGCTGCCGGTGGCATCGAGCACGCCCAACGATATCGGTGGCAGACCACCTGCCGGCAGCAGCCAGAGCTCCGGCACCTGAGAGGCGGGCGGTGGCGCTGCGAGCGGTCGGGCTGCGAGCCTCCTCGCCTCCGTTGAGGCACGCACCACCCAGCGCGGCTGACCACTGCCGTCGTTGAGCACGGCCACGAGTTGCGGGCCCTCGCCCGGCATCAGCAGAATGAACCCGAGCAGGGCCAATGCCGCAGCGCTGGCACCGGTCGCCCACAGCCGCCAGACTGTAATGCGATTCCACCAGGAGGGGCTGGCCTCGCGCTGGCTGGCCGTGATCGTGCGGCGAATCTGCTGCCACACCTGCGGCCTTGGCATCACCGGTGGCAGATCTTCGCTGAGCGGCGCCAGCCGCGCTTCCCATGCCGCAACCCGCTGGGCGAGTTCGGGATGATCGAGCAGGCGCCGTTTGACTGCCAGCCGTTCATCCGGCGGCAGCACACCCAGCACATATTCGCCCGCGAGCATGTCGAGGTCGTCCTCCCCGGCCATCACTGCCCCTCCAGGCACTGCCGAAGCCGCATCAGACTCCGCCGCACCCAGCTCTTGACCGTGCCGACGGGCCGGCCGACCAGTGTCGCCAGCTCGTCGTGGCTGAGACCGCCCTGATAGGCCAGCACGACGCAGCGACGGGGCTCGGGTTCGAGCTGCTCGAGGCAATCCTGCAGGGCCCGCCGCGCCGCTGACACCGTCGCCAGATCCTGCGGGTCCAGAAACTCCGCCACGGGCGCGAGGTCGTCGTCTATGCCCACGATCTCACGGCGATGGCGGCGATGATGGTCGAGTGCCGCATTACGGGCCACGGACACCAGCCAGCCCATGGGTGAGCCCCGGCTCGAGTCGAAACTGCCCGCGCGATCCCAGACCCGCAGATAGACATCGTGCAATACCTCCTCGGCCAGCTCGCGGCGATGCAGCAGCCGCAGTAGCACCGCCATCAGCTGCGCGCTGGTCTGGCCGTACAGTACGGCCAGTGCATCCACGTCGCCGCCTGCAACAGCCGTCAGCCAGATCGCAAGCCCGTCACCGTTCGTTGCATCCTCTCGATGCTCGCGCAGCGCTTCCCCTCCCTGCGGGCCTCGGCAGACCATCCGGCGGTCGCCAAGATGCCACCACGGCCAGATACTACGCTCAACTTCGCCAGAACGACGCACCTGTCGCCGCTGGGTTGCAATAGCGGGCCATATGGTGGCTCTACCCTGACGCGTGCGAACCCTCGAGACCCGCCCACTGGTCATGTGTTGTCACATGATCTAGGCTTTGGATACACGCCTCTGACCAGCAAACGCCCATGAATTCGAGCAGCAAAATCTCGCCCGAGTCGCCGGCAGCATTCCTATTTGCCGACGTCAAGGGTTACACGGTGCTGATCCAACGGGACGAGGTCGGCACCTACGAGCGTCTGCGGCGCGCCCGTCAATTATTCCGTCATCTGGTCGGTGACTATGGCGGTTGGATCGTCGACGAGGCCGGCGACGGGGTCCTTGCCGAGTTTGCCGACGCGGGACGAGCCATCGACTTCGCACTCGCCATTCAGCGGGACCTGGCCAATGCCGCAGCATGGCAGGGCGAAAGCGGGCCATTTGCCTTCAGAATCGGGATTCACCTGGGTCTGGTGCACCGGGATGGCGATCGACCCTATGGCCACAGCCTGATCGTCGCGCAGCGCATTCAGGAGATCGCGCCGCCCGGTCGGGTCTGCATCTCCGATGCCACGCGGGCAGCCGTCGAGGGACGCACCGACCTCCGGTTCATCGACATGGGCCTGCGGGTGCTGAAGAATGTGGATCCGATGCTCGTGCACCGGGTCGAAGCGGCCGATCAACCACTTCTGGTCGAGCCGTTGCTGGTGGCGCCGGCAAGCTCCCCCGGCTATGCGGACGATGGGTCGATCGCCATGCTTCCGCTGGTGAACCACTCGCTCGACGCCGGTGATCGACTTCTGTGCGATGGTGTCACCATCGACATCATCGACCGTCTGTCGCGCTTTCGCGACCTGTCCGTGATCGCGCGCCATTCGGCGTTCCAATGTCGCGGACTCGCGGACCGGCCGGCGGAGATCGGGCAATTGCTGGGCGCGCGCTACTTGGCGCTCGGCAGCATGCGGCGGTCCGGCGACCGCCTGCGCATCACCGCCCAGCTTATATTGGCGGAAACCGGCCGCCTGTTGTGGTCCGATCGCTACGATGGCTCGCTGGCCGACGTGTTCGATTTCCAGGACGAAGTCGCCGACATGATCGCGGCGCGGCTGGCCAGTCAGGTCAGCGAAGCCGAGCGACGCCGCATCCTGACCGCAAGGGATCCGGACATGGACGCATATGGCTTAGTGCTGCGCGGGCAGGATCTGATGGTCCGCTTCCGCCAGGACAGCAATAGCCATGCCCGCCATCTATTCGAGGAGGCTGCGGCGCTCGACCCGGACTATGGTCGCGTCTACTCCGGCATGTCACACAGCTTCTACCTGGCGTGGCGCTACGGCTGGGCGGACGAAAAGGATTCGTGCCTCGATCGGGCCGTAAGCCTGGCGGTGGAGGCCGTGAATCGGGACGGTCTCGATGCGCGCGGCTACTCTGAGCTGGGCTGCGCTCGTCTGTACCAAAAGCACTACGCGGAATCACTCGCGTCATATGAGCGGGCAATCGAGCTCAATCCCAATGATGCCGACGTGTTGGGGAACATGGCGGACGCGGTGACGGCGATGGGGCAGCCGGAACGGGCCGTGACCCTGTTGGAGCGGGCGATCCGCTTAAATCCATGCCATCCGGATTGGTATCTATGGCATCTCGGCGATGCCCAGTTCAATCTCGGGCGTTACGAGGAAACCATTCGAACCCTGACGCGGATGCGTGATCCGACAGAGGCTCACCGGCTCCTGGCTGCAACCCACGCACTACTGGGCAATCTCGACGCAGCTCGCCAACATGCCGACGAGTTGCGCCGAGCCCATCCGGGCTTCACCCTTGCCGACTGGCGCCGAGTGCCGCCAGACGTCGACGCTTCAACCTTGGAGCGGTACTTTGAAGGATTGCGTCTAGCCGGGCTAAGCTGAATCCCTCGTGTTTATTCGCCCGGCCCTCGCATGCGAGTCTTTGACTGTCTGAAGTAAGGCGGGGCATCGCTGCCTTCTTCGGAATCGAGCAGGATGCGCTCCAGCGGACCACTGTCGATATCCAGGCGCAGCGAGAAGTCGCCGCGATCATACTCCCAGAACTTGATATCGGAAGCGTACTCGCCGCACTTGAACGCTTGGCCGGACTCCTCGATCGAGTGCGGGCCGGCCGGGCCGCTGCCTCGGCTGGTGCTCGGATCGACAGCCGCTTCGCCGGGACCATGGACCAGGAAAATCGCGGCACGCGAGAGCGGTGTGTAACGTCCCATGTAGCAATAGCCGTAGATGCGGGCGAATTGCGGCTCCGTACCGGGTTCCAGCTGGTCCCGCAGAAAGCGATTGGCGCCAAGCCCGGCCGCGGCCCCAGCGAGGTCCACATTGAGACCTTTGATCACTCGACCATAGAGCCTCACGGCCGACGCGGTCAGCAGAGTTTCCTGATTGGCCACGATAATACCCTCCTATCTTGTGATTTAATCTCGACTGTTGCCCTGCCTCGGCACCAGATCACGCTTCGCACATCGATGCACCCCCAGCTCCAAAGCGCTGGGCGCTCCCCCGGCCATGCCCAAATAAGGGCCGACGTCGACACGGCCGATGTCGCGCCAGGCAAAATTGTCGGCGATCGCATGACCGAACAGGCCGCCGCCCAGTGCCCGGTCGACATCCGTCAGCACCTTCTGCACGGCCACGTAGGTCAGGCGGTCAGACCGCAATCGGGCCAGCGCATGGGCCATATACGTGCCGAGCCGGTCGCACGCAGCCGTCAGGGCTCGGCGAAAGCCTTGCGGATCAACAGGATACCAGCGGTCGAACTCAGCCTGCACCCTGGGCGCGAACGGCCGCAGATGGCCCACCTCGCGCACCAATCGGTCAAGGCTGGGAGGGATCAGTTGCCGTTCGACGAGCTCGTGTTGATACATGTCCACGAGCAGGTCGAACAGCGCGCCCGTGAGCGGTTCGGACAGATCGTGCTCATCGCTCCAGCCCAGCGCAAACTCCGATAGGCGCGCGCTGTTGGAAGCTTGGCGAATCTGCGAGTTCGACGACAGCTCGCCCAGACGATTCAACTCGTTGGCAACGTACAGATTGCCCCGGGTCCGCTTCAGCACCTCGTTGACGACCGTCGGCAGCTGGGCCGCCACCAACAGTGCCACGAGATCGGCGGCCGACTCCTGGAAGCCGGCATACTCCCCGTAATTGCTGCTCGGCGGCAGCCCGACGAGGCTGTAGACCAGCAGATGGCCAACCTCGTGGGCGACGACGTCCAGGTTCAGCGCGAACGGATGCGGCGGCCGGTCCGGATCCACATCCGAGCCCAGCTCGAGCCAACCACCCCAGCTGCATTCGCCATTCGTGTAGCTGTCGAGCAGCCCCACCTCGAGCCAGCGCAGGCCCGACGTGAAATTCCATTGGATCCGGCGACCCAGATAGCGCTCCCAGACGTCGAGCGTGAGCCTGATGCAGGCATATGCATGGGCCTGCGCGAAGCCGACGTCCGTTGGTCCCAGGTGATCGAAGTGACCATGCTGGTCGGGCATGGCGGGCTGTGACACCGGACCACGCCACGGTGGCAGGATCGGCCTGGAAATGCCATGACGCGCCATGAGCTGGCCATAGGACTGCGCCTTGCCAATCGGGCTGATGACCCACACCCTGCCGTCACTGGGACCGGGCGCCAACGAGCCCGACACAGGCGATAGCTCCACCACCACCGGCGTGCGATAGCCGGCGAGCAACGGCGCTTGCGGATAGAGGCGGAACCTTGTTCCCTCACCCTGCCGCGCAGCGAAGCTTTTCTCGATCATGGACCCCCATCTGCTCTTTCTAGCCGATGGGCTGAGATTCCGAAGGCGCTGGCGCGGCACCCCCGTTGTTGCCGTCCATCATGCGCATAAACACCTGCTCACGCAAGACCGCAGCCTCGAGGCTCGCACGATCGGCAAAACCCAGCCACCGTGCCAAATCGCTGCCGCCGGCATATCCCGGGATCTCGGCTTGCTCGGCCAAGCGCGCCAGGGCGGGAGCCAGATCGACGCCGGCCTCGGCCGGCGTCGCTT
>JAPJRA010000123.1 GCA_030824835.1 Geminicoccaceae bacterium
CGCGGGCGCATAACCGGAAGGCTGGTCATCCTGGTGCCGCGCGTCGTCCCCCTCAGGCGGCTCGGTGTGCACCGCGGCCAGCGGCACCTGCGGTGCAGGCTCGGCCGTCGCCAGGCGCAACGCGACCTCGCGCAAGCGGTCCGCGTCTACCACCACCTTCGGCTTGACCGGCTCGTCCGCCAGCGCTTCCGCCGCCAGCCCGGCTTCCTCGGCGTCCGCGATCGTCAGCTTCAGCAGCGCCAACTGCTCGAAGAACAATTCCCGCGCCGCTGGAGGCAACCGGTCAGCGAGGCGCTCGTCCACGATCCGGTTGGCCTGAGCCAGCACCCCACGCGCGTGCGCAAGCTGCCCGGACATCTTGGTATTGCCCGCGAGCATCTGCGCCAATGCCTTGGTGCTCGGCTGAAGCATGGGCAGCAACTCGGCAGCCGACCCTGGAACGCGACGCCCGCCGCCATTGTCCTGCGGGCGACGTCCGCCGCCACCCTTGCCCCGCTTCTTCGGCCCGTTGCGACGAAATGGAAACATCGATTGATTCTTCATCCAGCTATTTGGCCTGATCCGATGCTGGCACGACCTCGCCCGGTTGCAGCGAGACGCCGCTACTGAAACGCCGCCAGCGGGACCAGCCGTTCGGAATTCGCGTCACCCTGAAGGCCGCCTGCCTCGAGCCTACCGGGAGGGCAAGCCGCCGCGGCAGTCAATCATCGACGACCGTCTCGCAGCCATCGGCCACGACCATGGCCAAACCACGCTACGACGATGATGCCCGTTGATTGCATTTTGTCTCGGCAGCAGTACTGCCGATGACCGGAAAATCAAGCGGAAAAGCGACGCGGACCCCAACCCTTGCGCGAATCGGAACTGCCACTATCCCATCACAACGCTTCGCCGGTCGTGGTAGAAGCGCATACTTGATCAACTTGGCAGGTTCCGCAGCAGCATCACCGGCCATAAGTGCCGCAAAGCACACGCTTATGATGTCGGATCGCATGCCCGCGAGTTCAAGCCCCGTTGGGGCGCCCGGCCGCCACCGATCACGCGTCGTGAGCCCTCACGTCAGATCCTCCGTGGCCACCATGGACAACGCCTCCTCGAGCGTTCTGCCCGCCGCCGCAATCTGGCGCATGTAATCGAGCCCGTCGGCGCTGAGCGGACCGGCGCTGCCGGCGAGCATGAGCTCGGCAAAGCCACGAATGGCATTCAATGCCGTGCGGGCGTCCTGCCAGTGCGCCGTATTCCACGTCGTGGCGGCGCAGACCGTTTGGCACGGATTCGCCAGCCGCGCCGCTGGGACAGAGGTGGCGCGGCATCGCTCGTCGTCGGTCCGGCCCATCTGCCTGCGCTCCATCTATGCCGCCGGCCCACCGCAGCCGAAACCGATCCGGGGATGGACGTGCCATTCCATGGCGTCCATATGCTTGGCAGGATCTAAATAATGACGGTCGAAATCGCTCATTGCCGCAACAAAGCGCATCGGGATATCACCTTGAACGAAGTCGAGCTGGCCTACCGCACCGCACCGTTGGTAGCGGACTATTTGCGCGCCGGGGCCGGCATCGCCCTCACCGTCACGCCACTCGTGCTCATGGAGCCGGCCTGGCCGGTCATCATCGGCCTGATCGTGCTGCTGGTGATGTTCGCGGGCTTTCTGGTGCAGACTTGGCACCGCCAGCACACACGCGTGCTTCTGGCGCCTTCCGGCGTTGCCCTGGATGGGCGAGCGGAGCAACGGCTGGCCTGGTCCGAGCTGGAGGGACTTCGATTGCGCTGGTTCGGCTCGCGGCGGCAGGGCCGCGGCTGGCTCGAGCTCGAGCTGAGCGGCAATGGGCGGCGGCTGGTGATCAGCTCGGCCCTACATCAGTTCGAAGCGGTAGTTGCCGCGGCCTTCAAGGCCGCACGGGCCAAGGGTATCGTCCTCGATTCACCGACCCTGGCCAATATCAACGCCTTGCTGAACCGGCCGGCCGCAACGGCGTAGGCGCCATTCATGCATCCTGACGGTAGTTGGGCGCCTCACGGGTGATCGCCACGTCGTGAACATGGCCCTCACGCCAGCCCGCCTGGGATACCTTGAGGAACCGGCAGCCTGCCTGCATGGCCCGCAGATCGGCGTTGCCGGTGTAGCCCATGGCGGCGCGCAGGCCGCCCACCAGCTGATGGATGATGTTGGCCACGGGGCCCCGGTAGGGCACCCGCCCCTCGATGCCTTCGGGCACCAGCTTCAACGTGTCGCGGACCTCCTGCTGGAAGTAGCGGTCGGCCGAGCCGCGCGCCATGGCACCCAGCGAGCCCATGCCGCGGTAGGACTTGTAGGACCGGCCCTGGTAGAGGAACACCTCGCCCGGCGCCTCCTCGCAGCCGGCGAACATCGAGCCCAGCATCACGCAGTCGGCGCCCGCCGCCACCGCCTTGGCGAGATCGCCCGACGAGCGGATGCCGCCGTCGGCGATGACCGGCACGCCCTTGGCGCGGCAGCTCGCGGCGACGTTGAGAATCGCCGTCAGCTGGGGAACGCCGACGCCGGCGACGACCCGGGTGGTGCAGATTGAGCCCGGGCCGATGCCGACCTTGATCGCATCGGCGCCGGCCTCGATCAACGCCGCCGCCGCGGCGCCGGTGGCGACGTTGCCGGCGATGATCTGGGTGGTGTTGGACAGGCGACGCACCGCGGTCACGGCGTCCAGGACGCCGCGGGAATGGCCGTGGGCGGTGTCGATCACGATGACGTCGGCACCGGCGGCGACCAGCGCCTCGGCGCGCGCCTGCCCGTCGGCGCCGGTACCCGTGGCCGCGCCCACCCGCAGCCGGCCCTGCTCGTCCTTGCAGGCGTTGGGGAAGCGCTGCGCCTTCTCGATGTCCTTAACCGTGATCAAGCCGACCAGACGATAGGCGTCGTCGACCACCAGCAGCTTCTCGATCCGGTGCTCGTGCAGCAACTCCATGGCTTCCGCACGGCTGACCCCCTCGTGCACGGTGATCAGCCGCTCCGCGGTCATCAGCTCGCGCACCGGGCGCTCGCTGCTCTGCACGAAGCGGACGTCGCGGTTGGTGAGAATGCCGGCCAGGCGGCCGTCGGGGCCGTCGACCACCGGCAATCCCGAGATGCTGTTGCGGTGCATCAGCTCGAGCGCCTGCCGCAACGGTGTCTCGGGCCGCACGGTCAGCGGATTGACCACCATCCCGGCCTCGAACTTCTTGACCTGATGGACCTGATTGGCCTGCTCGTCGATGCTCAGGTTCTTGTGCAGGATACCGAGGCCGCCATGCTGCGCCATGGCGATCGCCATCGGCCCCTCGGTGACCGTGTCCATGGCCGCGGACAGGATCGGGATGCCCAGCTCGATCTCGCGGGTCAGCCGGGTCCGCACATCGGCCTGCGCCGGGAGCACCTCCGAATAGCCGGGCTCGAGCAGCACGTCATCAAAGGTCAGGGCCTCGACCATCGCCTGGCGCGGGTCGCTGGTCATCGATCACCTCGAAATATTGCGGCGTTGCGGCGCATATAGGGGCTCGTCGCCTGCCCGGCAAAGGCGCGGACGCCGCCAGAGCCGCAAACGTCCCCTGCGCAGGTGCGATCGTTGCCTTGTGACCACCCTCGGGTAGGCTCATCATTTGACGTTAACGTAAAGGTAACACATTATAGTCAGGATGATCGTCCGTGTTCAGGAGGGCGAGACATGGCGATGCGAGCTCGGGTAGCGGAGCCGCCGGCAGCATGGCCGGGGCCGGACCCCGAGGTCGATCTCGACGGCCCGATCGTGGCCCGACCACTGCAGGCCCTGCTGGACGACGCGGTCCAGGCCGGGGCCGAGGAAATCGATGCAGGGTGCCTCGGCCGTCGCTATCGCTATCGTGACATGGCGGGGCTGGTCGCCCACGCCACCCGCGGGCTGCAGGCGATCGGCGTCTTTCCCGGCACCCGGGTCGGCCTGCTGCTGCCCAACACGCCCTATTTCGTCATCCTCTACTATGCCGTGCTGCAGGCGGGCGGCGTCGTGGTCAACTTCAACCCGCTGCAGGCCGAGCGCGAGATCGCGCACCAGATCGCCGACAGCGGCGTCGAGATCATGGCCACGCTCGACCTCGACGCCCTGTTCGGCAAGCTGACGCGCGCCGTGGCGCTGCAGCCGATCCGCCATATCGTCGTCTGCCGGATGCGGGACATTCTCCCCACCCCGACCCGGCAGCTGTTCGCAGTGATGCGACGGCGGGAGCTGGCGACGATTCCCAGCGACGAGCGGCACGTGCCGTTCGAGCATCTCCTGGCCAACGATGGCCGGTTCGACGCGCCGGTCTGCGATCCCGAGCACACGGTGGCCCTGCTGCAGTACACCGGCGGCACGACCGGCGTGGCCAAGGGGGCCGAGCTCACCCATGCCAATCTCTACGCCAACGCGGTCCAGATCCGGCGCTGGTTCCACACTTGCGTTCCGGGCCGGGAGCGCATCCTGGGCGTGCTGCCGCTGTTCCACATCTTCGGCATGGCCACGGTGATGAATGTCGGCCTGCTGTTGCGGGCCGAGCTGATCCTGCTGCCGCGGTTCGAGATCCGCCAGCTGATGCAGGTCATCCACAAGAAGCGGCCGACGATCTTCCCGGCCGTGCCGACGCTGCTCGCCGCGGTGGCGCGGTACGAGGATCGGGAGCGGTACGATCTGTCGTCGATCGAGCTGTGCACCTCCGGCGGCGCGCCGCTACCGGTGGAGGTCAAGGACAGCTTCGAGCGGCTGACCGGCTGCGTGATCGTCGAGGGCTACGGGCTGACCGAGGCGTCGCCGGTGGTGTGTGTCAACCCGGTGAACGGGCAGCACAAGACCGGCTCGATCGGGCTGCCGCTGCCGCTGACGAATGTGGACATCGTCTCGCTCGAAGACGGCCGGACGCCCTTGGGCCCGGGCGAGCGCGGCGAGCTCTGCGTGCGTGGGCCGCAGGTGATGCGGGGGTATCTGGGCCACCCGGAGGCTACCGCACAGGCACTGGCGGGCCAGCATCTGCATACGGGCGACGTCGCCTACCGGGACGAGGACGGCTATGTCTTCATCGTCGACCGGATCAAGGACGTCATCCTGTCCGGCGGCTACAACATCTACCCGCGCAACGTCGAGGATGCGATCTACCTGCACCCGGCGGTCGAGGAGTGCGTGGTTGCCGGCCTGCCGGATCCCTATCGCGGGCAGACGGTGAAGGCGTGGATCAAGCTCGCCGCCGGCCGACGGCTGACCCGGGACGAGCTGCGCGCCTTCCTCGAGGACAAGCTCAGCCACGTCGAGATGCCGAAGCTGGTCGAGTTCCGCGACCGGCCGCTGCCCAAGACCACGATCGGCAAGCTGTCGCGCAAGGATCTGCTGGCCGAGGAGCACCTGGCCGAGCGGGAGGCCGGGCGATGAGGGAGGTGGTGATCGCGGGTTACGCCCGGTCGCCGTTCCAGCCGGCGCACAAGGGCGAGCTCGCGCGCGTGCGGCCCGACGAACTGGCGGCGCAGGTGATCGCCGGCCTGATCGAGCGCAGCCCGATCGAGCCCGGGTCCATCGAGGACCTGATCGTCGGCTGCGCCTTTCCCGAAGGCGAGCAGGGCCTGAACGTCGCCCGCCTGATCGGGTTTCTGGCCCGGCTGCCCGCCTCCGTGGCGGCGACCACGGTCAACCGTTTCTGCGGCTCGTCGATGCAGGCCGTGCACATGGCCGCCGGTGCCGTCGCCATGGGCGCCGGCGACGCCTTCGTCTGTGCCGGCGTCGAATCGATGAGCCGGGTGCCGGTCATGGGCTTCAACCCGATGCCGCATCCCGGCCTCGCCCGCGACTACCCCCAGGCCTACGTGGCGATGGGGGAGACGGCCGAGAATCTGGCCCGCCGGCACGGCATCGCCCGCGCCGAGCAGGAGGCCTTCGCCGTCCGCAGCCACGCCAAGGCGGCGGCGGCGCACGCGGCCGGGCATCTCGCCGCCGAGCTGGTGCCGATCCGCATCGGCGCGCACGGCTGCGCTCACGACGGCTGCATCCGCGCCGGCACGACGGCGCAGCAGCTGGCCGAGCTCAGGCCGGCCTTCGAGGCGGGCGGCACGGTCACGGCGGGCACCAGCTCGCCGCTGACCGACGGCGCCGCGGCGCTCCTCGTCACCTCGGGCGACTTCGCGCGGGCGCATGGGCTGGGCATCCTGGCGCGGGTGCGCAGCGTCGCTGTCGCCGGCTGCGCGCCGGAGATCATGGGCATCGGCCCGGTGCCCGCGGTCCGCAAGTCCCTGCAGCGGGCGGGGCTGCGCCTCGAGGACATCGATCTGGTCGAGCTGAACGAGGCGTTCGCCGTCCAGGCCCTGGCGGTGGCACGGACCCTGGGCATCGACGAGGAGCGGCTGAACCTCGACGGCGGGGCCATCGCCCTGGGGCACCCGCTCGGGGCCAGCGGCGCCCGGATCACGGGCAAGGCGGCGGCGCTGCTGCGGCGGGAGGGCAAGGCGCTGGCGTTGGCCACGATGTGCATCGGCGGCGGTCAGGGCATCGCCACGATCCTCGAGGCGGTCTGAGGCCATGGCGATCGACCGCGTCGCGGTGATCGGCGCCGGCGTCATGGGCAGCGGCATCGCCGCCCACGTCGCCAATGCCGGCGTGCCGGTGCTGTTGCTGGACGTAGTGCCGGCGGGTGCCGGCGACCGCAGCGGGCTCGCCCGTGCGGCGATCGCCCGGCTGCTCAAGGCCTCGCCGGCGGCCTTCATGACGCCCGCCGCGGTGCCGCTGGTCACGCCCGGCAACCTCGAGGACGATCTGGACGCCCTGGCCGACGTCGACTGGATCATCGAGGCGATCGTCGAGGAGCCCGCCGCCAAGCGCCAGCTCTATGCGCGGCTGGAGCAGGTCCGCCGCCCCGGCAGCATCGTCTCCTCCAACACCTCGACCATCCCGCTGGCCCATTTGACCGCCGACCTGCCGGCCGGCCTGCGGCGTGACTTCCTGATCACCCACTTCTTCAATCCGCCGCGCTACATGCGGCTGCTCGAGGTCGTGGCCGGCCCGGCCACGCGCCGGGAGGCAATCGACGCCGTCGGCGACTTCGCCGATCGCCGCCTCGGCAAGGGCGTGGTCCGGGCCAAGGACACGCCCGGCTTCATCGCCAACCGCATCGGCACCTACTGGCTGCACACGGCCCTCGACCTCGCCGTCGAGCTCGGGCTGGGCGTCGAGGAAGCCGATGCCGTGCTCGGCCCGCCGGTCGGCATCCCCAGGTCCGGCGTGTTCGGGCTGCTCGATCTGGTCGGCATCGACCTGATCCCCAGGGTCGCGGCCAGCTTGCAGCACCTGCTGCCGGCCACGGACCGGCTGCGGGCCAACCGACGCCCGCAGCCGCTGATCGAGCGGATGCTGGCCCGGGGGCTCACCGGCCGCAAAGGCGCAGGCGGCTTCTATCGCCTCCGCCAGGAGGGTGAGAGCAGGGTCAAGGAAGCGATCGATCTCCGTACCGGAGACTATCGAGCGAGCCTCAAGGCGCGGCCCGACAGCGTGGCCGCCGCCCGGACCGGTGGGCTGCGGGCCCTGCTCACCCATCCCGACCGCACCGGACGCTACGCCTGGGCGGTGCTGAGCGAGACGCTGGGCTATGCGGCCGAGCTGGTGCCGGAGATCAGCGACAGCATCGACGGCGTCGATCAGGCGATGCGGCTGGGCTACAACTGGACATGGGGGCCGTTCGAGCTGATCGACCGGATCGGCGCCGCGTGGCTCGCGGACCGCCTGCAGGCCAAGGGCCGCCCCGTGCCGCCACTGCTGGCACGGGCGCGCGAGCGGCCCTTCTACCGTGACGGCGCGGTTGGGCGCCAGCAGCTGGGCCCGGACGGCGCCTACCGGCCGGTCGAGCGGCCGCCGGGTACGCTCCGGCTCGCCGACGTCAAGCGCGGCGCCCGCCCCCTTCTCGCCAACGGCTCGGCCGCCTTGTGGGACCTCGGCGACGGCGCGCTCTGCTTCGAGCTCACCTCCAAGCAGAACACGCTCGATGCCGACAGCCTCAACCTGCTGGCGGCGTCGATCGAGCTGGTGGCGGCGCGGCACCGGGCCCTGGTGATCTACGGCGACGCGCCCGACTTCTCGTTCGGCGCCAATCTGGGGCTGGCGCTGTTCGCGCTCAATGTCGGCCTGTGGGACCTCGTCGAGGAGCTGGTCGTCAAGGGGCAGCAGGTTTATCGCCAGCTCAAGCACGCGCCGTTCCCGGTGGTCGGGGCGCCGGCCGGCCTGGCGCTGGGCGGTGGCTGCGAGATCCTGCTGCATTGCGCCGCCGTGCAGGCCCATGCCGAGACCTACATGGGGCTGGTGGAGACCGGGGTCGGCCTCGTGCCGGCCTGGGGCGGCTGCACGGAGATGCTGCTGCGCCACATCGACGAGCGACGCCGCCCCGGCGGGCCGATGCCACCGATCATGCAGGTTTTCGAGACGCTGGGCCTTGCCACCGTGTCGACCTCGGCGGCCGATGCGAGGCGCCTGCGCTTTCTCCGCCCCGAGGACGGCATCACCATGAATCGCGACCGGCTGCTGGGCGACGCCAAGGCCCGGGCTTTGGC
>JAPJRA010000124.1:0-5947 GCA_030824835.1 Geminicoccaceae bacterium
GTTGTGGGCTCGGGTTCAAACGTGCTCGGGCGGGGTGGTTGCGGCGGCGGGCACGGGAGCGGGCGGTCGGGTTCGGACGTGCAGAATTTTGTCCTGCGCGTAGGGGACAGCGGGGAGATTCCGGCGGTTGCATCGACTTGGCGCGCTTCGGGGATCGAGGCGATTTTCGGCGGGCATGGGCGAGGGCTCCGGCGACATGCATAGGCCAATGATCCTAGCATGAATCGCGGGGTGGGGTGGAGCCCGTTAACCGGGCGTTCGCCATTTTGGACGTATCGTCGGGAGGGTGGAGCAGGGGTCGCGCCAAGGGAGACCGAGCGGAGCGAGGGCGGGCAGGGTGGTGGTCAGCGCCGGTCGGACGGCCTGGACGGCGCCTATTCGGTGGCGTCGACCGGCCGGTGGTTTGGCATCAGGTAGGGAAAGTGCCGGCGCCGTCCGTCGGCGGGCTCAGCCGGAGCATGGGACGCTGTCGTGGGCGCAGCAGCCGTGCCTGCCGGCGAGCGTGGTGTGCCGGTCCTGCGATCGGGTGGTGGCCGCCCCGTGCGACAGGCCGCTTCTCGATGGGCTCCCGGGCGGTACCGCCCTGGACGCGCCGGTGCTTGTCCAGCACGGTGCGGTGCAGCCGCGTGGGGCGGCCGAGGGGCGTGTAGCCGGTTCCCGGCCAGAGGGGACAGGTGGTAGGGCCGGCGGGTGCGCGAGAGGCGTGGGTGGCCGATGGCGACGAGGGAAGAGGACGCCACGGCGGCCGCGGATCGGGTGCCGTGGGACCAGTTGGTTGCCTTCGGGTTGGGCGGCCTGATCCCGATCGCGCTGTTCAACGTCGTGCTGCAGCTGGTGCCCCTGCTGGGGAACATCTCGCTCGGGATCAGCGCCGTGTGGCTGGGAGCGGTCCTGGTCCTGCCGCGGCTGTGGGAGGCGCTGTCCGATCCGGTCGTGGGCCATCTCTCGGACCATGCGCGCACGCGCTGGGGGCGGCGGCGCCCGTTCATCCTGGTCGGCGGCATCGCCGTCGCCCTGAGCTTCGTCGCCATCTGGTGGGTGCCGCGCGAGTCCTTCCTGCGGCAGTACGTGGCCAGCGACGCGGGCGTCATGTGGCTGCAACTGGCGTTCATGCTGGGCACCCTGCTCGTGTTCTTCACCGCCTGCGCCGTGTTCGAGATCCCGCACGGCGCGCTGGGCCTGGGGATGTCGGCCGACCGGCACGAGCGCACGCGGCTGTTCAGCGCCAAGAGCTTCCTGGGCAATGTGTTCGCCATGGGCACGCCGTGGCTGATCTTCCTGGCCAGCCTGGAGACGTTCAGCGGCCCGGGCGGCAACCTGGTCGACGGCATGCGCTATGTGTCGATCCTCATCGCCGCCGTGCTGGCGCCGCTGGCGGTCTGGTGGTTCCTCGTCTTGCGGGAGCCTGGATTCGTCGTCGCGCGCGAGCAGAAGAAGTCCAGTTTCGTCGACGGCATGCGGACGACGATCAGCAACAGGACCTTTCTCGTGCTGACGGCGATCATCTTCACGCTGGCGATGGGCTTCAACTTCGTGGGCAGCCTCGGCAACTACATCACCATCTTTTATCTGTACGGTGGCGACGTGCGGGCGGCGAGCACGCTGCTGGGCATCACCGGCACGGTCTGGGCGGTGACGGCGCTGGTCGCGGTGTTCCCGCTGAACTGGCTGGGCCGGCGCCTGGGCAAGAAGAACACGCTGCTCGTGGCGATCCTGCTGATGGCTACTGCCCAGCTCGCGAAGATCGTCTGCTACCGGCCGGGGCCGCTCGTCACGCTGAAGCTGCCGGCCGGCCTCGCGGCCTATGCCGGCGGCCCGGCGCTGACCATCGAAGGCCCCTATCTGATCCTGATCCCGACCATGCTGCTGTCGGCCGGGATGCTGATGTTCTTCACGCTGGGCTCGTCGATGGTGGGCGATGTCTGCGACGAGGACGAGCTGACCACGGGCACGCGCTCGGAGGGTACCTATTACGCCGTGTTCTGGTGGTTCATCAAGATGGGCACCGCCTTTGCCAGCCTGGTGACGGGCGCGCTCCTGGCCTACACGAGCTTCGACGAGCGGCAGAACGTGCTCGTGGACGCGCTGGGCGGCAACATCGCGATGGTCCAGGCGGAAGCCGAGACCCGGGCCGTGCGCCGATCGGCGCAGGTCGAGCGGGATGCGGCGCTGGTCGCGCAGGCTGGCATGATCGTCGAGAATGCGGGCAAGTTGCGATTGTATCTGGAAGACCGGCTGGCGACGCACCCGGCCCAGGCCGAACATACGCGGGCGCTGCTCGAGCATCTCGGTGCCGTCGAGACGTTGGCGGGCGACGCCCGCAAGCTCGGCGACGCCGGCGATCCGGCGCCGTTGCAGGGCGTGGCGGCGGAGCTGGCGCAACATGCGGCCTTCCTGCGGCGGCAGTCTCCCGCAACGCTGTTTCGCCTTCGGCTGGTGGAAATCGGCCTGCCGCTGGCGCTGAGCGTCGTGTCGATCCTGTTCGTACTCCGTTATCCGCTCACGGAGCAGCGGTGCTACGAGATCAAGGAGCTGTTGAGGCAGCGACGCGGTGAGCTGGTGGCGGCGGGTTGACGCTACGGTAGGCAGCAGGCACGCGACTCGATTTGAGAGCCACCAGCTCCGTCGGAAGCGACACAGTGTGGTGCTAACCATACCTGGCACCGGGTGCTACTAGTTAAAAAATAGATGAGAAGAATAAATCTACCGAACAAGCTCTTCAAAAAAAACACCCGCATCAGCAATCCAGTCTTCAAGCAAAGATACTGGCCGTCCGGCTAATACGGCATAAACCACGTCATCTGCATGCTTAAAAGATGAGAGTCCTAGGCTTACTGCCTTGACCCGGAGCTTAGTCCACGTATCTTCGTTGCGATGAGCATAGAAGTTGCGCAGTGTGGGCAAATCTCTAAAAAGATTAGTGTTTAGTTGTAGAGCTTTTTGTACGGATCCCACATTCGATGCTCCGCATTTGGTCAGTATATCCTCGAGTTTTCTTGGGTCTCTAATGGTCGGCTCATTATCCCGGGTGATAGATATGGGTTGCTTCAATTTAATAAATTTGGGCGTATTCACAATGGATAGGATTTTTGCGCTGACTTCACCCTCTGAGTAGTATTTAGTAGATACGGTAACGCGATGGCCCGAAACGGTTCTGGTTCCTAGCAGACTGCTAAACAGAAAACGCCTCATCCCGCCGAGGACTAAGTTATCCAATTCCATGACCAAGTACCCGGTCATCAGTCGGGGTGAATCAGATGGCAAATTACGTATCTTCCCACAAAGAAGATCAATATGAAGTAGACGATGTGACGTTGCAGCATAAAGTTTAGACAAATCCGAACAGGTCTGCATCGATCAAACCTTCATAACTTTAAGAGCTGAAAGAAAATAAATAAATCGAATAACTTTTGCATCTTCAACATTAGTTTTTGTTGAGCATGCATGAATAAAACGAGCAATACCAGGAAATGCCTCTGGATCAGTTAGCGCATCTGCAAGGACGTCTAAATCATATTTCTCCTGCTCAACTTCAGAGACTATTTGTTCATAACTGTCCGGTACCATAAATGATATATCGTTTGGTTTAAGATAAGTTATGATAGCTAAAATAATAGATTGAAATACATGTGCACGCAGAAATGGCACGCGAAGAAAGGTTTCATTCCGAAGCGCAAAATCTATACCAGTTGTTAACAGATCGTGGTATAACTCTTCCTTCGAAAAATGTGCATTGTATTTTTTATAAATTTCGTCAAGTTGTTTAGCCTTTACGGTGTGAAAGCCATCGTCGATCACGAGCAGAATCTCTGCGTACATTCGTAGATCCGCCATACGAATCAGATCACGACGCGAGAAAAGGCCGACATTGAATAAAGAATTCTTATAACGTTCGGCTATGCTTATTATAAACCACTTAAAAATTCCCTGAAAGCGAGCATTTCTTTGCTCCTCATCATTAAGAGGTACATTGTTCGCATTCATTCGCCTGAATGCTTCTCGCACCTCATCTTCCGGTACACCCGAGAATTGGTCGATAGGTAAAGAATAGGAGAGAAATTTTGTTTGCCATTCACCAGATAGTTGATTGTATTTGAGGCCACGTAAATCTGGCGTATCGACATTTTTTCCAAGTCGCAGTTTGTTATTAAAAAATGATACGAGCGCTTGACTCCGCTGCTGACCGTCGACTATTTCCTTAATCGTCTGCCTAGTTTTCAAATCTAGGCGCGCATACAAATAAAGCTTGGGGATTGGATATTCGAGTAGAATTGATTCGACAAAGAAAGAGCGGGCGGCGGGCGACCAAACCCCTTCACTGCGTTGGTACTCGCGATTGACGACGATTTTCCCGGTGTTATAATCGTTGCAATAATCGGCTACTGGCATTGGTGCAGCATTAGCTCTCATGTTTACGCCCCCAGATTTTCTAGAACGATAGCGCTTTCTGTCGCGGACCTTCCAGCTTTGTGTGCTCGTGAATTGATAACAGCAATTGATTTATCTGAGTGATAATTAACGCGAGTAACATACCGAAGGCCTGCCGTTTCCAGGATCTCGATCGCAATTTTTGCTAAGTCTATATGAATCTCCTTATAATAGGAATCTTGAACCACCATGCATAGATGTCCCGAAGGCTTTAAAAGGCGAGCAATGTTCCGTGCCGATATAGCAAGACGGTGGAAATATTTCTGGTAAAAACGGAGGTAGTATGTCGATGAGGCCTTCGAAGAATGACTAGCAACGTCATTGAGTAGCTTGATGGCGGTTGGACCCCAGGAGCGAATCGTTCGAGGTGCTGTGGAACCGACAAGCGGGGACCCCATCATTTGGGAACGAAGGAGGTTGATGTCTAGCCCTCGAAGTTGAGTTAGTAGAGTAAGCTCCGGAAGCGTAGCTTTTACGTAATCTAAGCGCGTTAAATACGGAGGAGACGTCAAAATCAAATCAAATCGAAGCGAAGAAGAATTACGTGCCCCAAAGTTTAATTTGCGCACTGTTGGTGATCTTTGAACAAACATTGCCATTGAAGAATGATAATTGATCATCTCATCAAATAGGTGCGCTGCAATAGCATAAATATTCTCGAATGGAATAGGTCGATTATCTAGGGCCCGCGATGAATACCAAGATGGATTTGTAGTTGTCGCGTGGGTAGAGAAGAATCGCATTGCTTTGAATAGGGTGGTAAGCAGGAGGGAAGCGGCTGCGGGTGACATTATGCGCTGCCTGGACGATCTGCTATGCAGGGCATGGTACAGCCGGACACATTGCGTGGCTGCGGGCGCAGCGCCAATTCCGGCGGGCAAAGCCAAACGCTGCCAAGTTTCTTGCGCTCGTTGAAGGTCACTCAGCGTCGCGGATCGAGCACGAGCAATTTCGACCAGCGCCGGATTTAGGTCGTATCCGTGGGATTCGATGTTTCGCAAGGCGGCTACATACGTAGTGGTGCCTGAACCGTTCCATGGATCAAGAATTCTTGATCCATGGGTCACCCCTAGGCCATCTATAGCTGCTGCGACAAACTGCTCTGAGAACCCGGCGTAATAGGGGTAGATCAACCCACGCTTCTCACGCGGTGAAAGTTTCGGAGAGCACGCGCGTAGACGGGCGTTTGGCGCCTCGCCGGTAGTGCAATTGCGTATCAGGGGGGCGTCATCGCCCGTGCCAGGGACGACGGTGCCCGTCGGTAAGTCTGGATCATTGGCGTGAGGGGAGTCACTCAGCATTTTTGGGAGCGTATTTGTGAGCAGCGAGGTCATATCGCCTGCTACAGCACGCCTGCGCAGAGTGCACCTACTAGTTTTGCATGCGATTGCTGAAACTTTTTATCAGCGGTCGAACCATGAGGGTTGGTGGCCGGTGTACAACGCTAGCTGCTGCCGGAATGGCCGGGGACGTCGACAGTGTTAGCCCTTAACGGTGGGAGTCAGGCGCTGCAGAGGGC
>JAPJRA010000124.1:5957-8513 GCA_030824835.1 Geminicoccaceae bacterium
GCAGAGGGCTCGGGCTCATTGAGGGCATGCCGCCGAAGCGAGCCGCTGATTGCTATCGGAATCGCCTGCCAGGACGGAGTAAGACATTCTTGCGGAGTGCAGCGATGACGCTGAATCGGCGGGTCACCTCCCGTCTATCGTCACGCTCACAGACGGTGATCCCGAAGCCGATCCGGGACCGGCTGGGCATCGGCCCGGGCGACCTAATCGCGTTCGAGGAGCGGGCGGGGGAGATCGTGATCCGGCCGGTACGGGCGCCGCGCGGCGAGGACCCGTTCGCAACCTTCACGGAGTGGGCGGATGCCGAGGACGAGAAGGCGTATAGCGACCTTTGAGACCTCCAGGAGGAGGATATTCTCGTCGGCATCGACTTGCGGTCGCTCGTAGCTTAACGAGCCGCCACCGCGAGTCCGCCGTGCCCGGCCGCAGTGTAATCCTGGCTTGACACTCGTCGTCGATTCTGGGTTTACAATGGGTCGCAGACGCCGGGAGCGGGGCCCCGCCGGTGGTGCGGGTCGAGGTCAGGGAAGAGCAACGGCAATGGACGACAGGCTGGAACACATCGTCCTGGTCGACGCGGACGATCACGAGGTCGGCACCGCGCCCAAGCTCGACGGCCACCGCCACGGCCTGCTGCATCGCGCCCTGTCCGTGATCGTCCGCGACCGCCACGGCCGGCTGCTGCTGCAGAAGCGGCACGCGGGCAAGTATCATTCGGGCGGCCTGTGGACCAACACCTGCTGCAGCCATCCGCGGCCCGAGGAGCCGGTAGCCCAGGCCGCCCGCCGCCGGCTGGACGAGGAGATGGGCTTCCACTGCCGGCTGCGGCCGCTGACCACGGTCACCTACCGGGCCGATGTCGGCAACGGGCTGATCGAGCACGAGCTGGTGCACGTGTTCGTCGGGCATTACGCGGGCGCCGTCCGCCCGCATCCGGACGAGGCCGACGGCTACGACTGGGTGACGCCGGCGGCGCTGCGGCTGGAGATGGCGGCGGCACCGCACCGGTTTTCCGTCTGGTTCCGGAAGTACTGCGCGGAGCATTGGGACCTGATCACCGACGACGGCCCGCGGCCGGCCTAGGCGTGGAACGGGCTTGCCGCGCGCGGCGCCGCCCACTACTGTCAATCAATCAAGACAATTCGATCTGTCATGATGGATTGTCGGTGGGCAAGGCGCCAGGGAGGCCCGAGGCGATGCAGGAGACCAGCGAGAAACTCAGCATGCCGCTCGCGGACGCGCACGACGAGCGATCGCTGCCGGTGCCGGTGGCGGCGTCGCAGCCGCGGGCAACCGGCTACACCGATCCGGCGACGCGCGCGCGCCATGACCACAACCAGACGGTGCCGGCCATCGCCTTCCTGTTCGCGGCGCTGAGTGCCATCGCGGCCGGTGCTGCCGCTGCCGGCGCCGGCCTCGGCGTGCTGGCGCTGGGCCTGCTCGGGGTCGTGATCATCGACCAGGTGATGTGGCGCCAGCACGAGACGCAGCTCGCGGACGCAGCCTAGACGCAGGGGCCGAGATGGATCTGATCGCCGAGACCGCCGTCGAGCCGACCCCAACGCGCCCGTCCCCGCCGCGGCGCCAGGCACCGGCGGCGCCGGTGCGCGGTGTGTTCCCGTTCTCCGCCATCGTGGCCCAGGAGGAGATGAAGCTCGCGCTGCTGATCGGTGCGGTCGACCAGTCGGTGGGCGGGGTGCTGGTGTTCGGCGACCGCGGCACCGGCAAGTCGACGGCGGTGCGGGCCCTGGCCGCCCTGCTGCCGCCGATGGCGGCGGTCGAGGGCTGCCGCTACCAGTGCGATCCCGAGGCCGGACGCGGCAGCTGCACGCCGGACTGCCCGTCCTGCAGCGGGTCGGGTGCCGTGCGGATCCGCAAGGTGCCGGTGCCGGTGGTCGAGCTGCCGCTGGGCGCCACCGAGGACCGGGTGGTGGGGGCGCTGGACCTGGAGCGGGCCCTGAGCCGCGGCGAGAAGGCGTTCGAGCCGGGGCTGCTGGCCCGCGCCAACCGGGGCTTTCTCTACATCGACGAGGTCAACCTGCTCGAGGATCACCTGGTCGACCTGCTGCTCGACGTCGCGGCCTCCGGCGAGAACCTGGTCGAGCGCGAGGGGCTGAGCGTGCGCCACCCGGCCCGGTTCGTGCTGGTCGGCAGCGGCAATCCCGAGGAGGGCGAGCTGCGGCCCCAGCTGCTCGACCGGTTCGGGCTCTCGGTCGAGGTGAGGACGCCCGCGGACCTGCCGACCCGGGTCGAGGTCGTGCGCCGGCGCGACGCCTATGAGCGCGACCCGGTATCGTTCGCCGCCCAGTGGCAGCGCGCCGATGCGGCGCTGCGGCGGCGGATCTCGGCCGCACGCCGCCGGCTGCCCCTGGTCGAGGTGCCCGACGAGGCGCTCGAGCGGGCGGTGCAGCTCTGCGTCGGGCTGGGCACCGACGGCCTGCGCGGCGAGCTGACGCTGATCCGCGCCGCCCGGGCGCTGGCCGCGCTCGACGGCGTGGCCGCGGTCGGCGACGACCAGCTGCGCCGGGTGGCGCCCTCCGCCCTGCGCCATCGCCT
>JAPJRA010000125.1:0-7918 GCA_030824835.1 Geminicoccaceae bacterium
GTGATGCAGCCGGTGTTCGCGGCGGCGGCCGAGCAGGCGACGCGGAAGATCGTCTACGCCGAGGGCGAGGACGAGCGGGTGCTGCGCGCAGCCCAGGTGGCGGTCGACGAGAAGCTGGCGCGGCCGGTGCTGGTCGGCCGGCCCGACGTGATCGGCGCCAAGATAGCGCAGCTGGGCCTGCGCCTCGCGCTCGAGCGCGACTACGACGTGGTGAGCTTCGATGACGAGGCGCTGATCGAACGGGCGGCCGAGGCCTATTACCAGCAGGGCAAGCGGCGCGGGCTGATGCGCGACTATGCGGCGGCGGAGATGCGGCGCAACGGCACGCTGATCGGTGCCATGCTGGTGCGCGAGGGCCTAGCCGACGGCATGCTGTGCGGCACGGCCGGCCCCTATGCCAGCCACCTGAAATACGTGGCCGAGGCGATCGGGCTGCGCGACGGCGTCGACGACCTGGCGGCCATGCATCTGCTGATGCTGCCGAACCAGACCGTGTCGATCTGCGACACCTACATCAATGTCGACCCCAGCGCCGAGCAGCTGGCCGGCATCACCCTGCTGGCGGCCGAGGAGCTGCGCCGGTTCGGGCTGGAGCCGCGGGTTGCACTCCTGTCGCACTCGAGCTTCGGCTCGGCCGACACCCCGGCGGCGCGCAAGATGCGGGCTGCCCTGACCCTGCTGCGTGCCCGCGCGCCCGAGCTCGAGGTCGATGGCGAGATGCATGCCGATGCCGCGCTCTCGAAGCGGATCCTCGACCGGGCCATGCCGGACTCGCCGCTCACCGCCGAGGCCAACCTCCTGGTGATGCCCAATCTCGACGCCGCCAACATCACCTTCAACGCACTCAAGATCGTCGCCGGCGAGGGCGTGACGGTGGGGCCGATCCTGCTGGGGGCCGCCCGGCCGGTCCACATCCTCACCCCCACCAGCACCGTCCGACGCCTCGTCAACATGACCGCACTCACCGCCGTCGACGCCGCCAGCAGCCGCCAGGCCTGACGGGCAACAGGGAAGAAATCCATGGTCGCAGCCGCAATCGCCGCCGGGGGTCCGGCGCACTCCAAGCCTTGGTACAAGCATCTTTACGTACAGGTGCTGTGCGCGATCGCTCTCGGTGTCCTGCTCGGCGTGTTCTACCCGGACATCGGCGCGCAGATGAAGCCGCTGGGTGACGCGTTCATCAAGCTGATCAAGATGCTGATCGCGCCCATCATCTTCTGCACGGTGGTGCACGGCATCGCCAGCATGGAGGACATGAAGAAGGTCGGCCGGGTCGGCATCAAGGCCCTGGTCTATTTCGAGGTGATGACCACGATCGCCCTGGTCATCGGCCTGATCATCGTCAATCTGTGGCAGCCCGGCGTCGGCATGAACATCGACCCGGCCTCGCTCGACGCCAAGGCGGTGGCGGCCTATACCGCCAAGGCCGGTGAGCAGTCGACGGTCGACTTCCTGCTGCACATCATCCCGAGCACGGTGGTGGGTGCCTTCGCCGAGGGCGAGATCCTGCAGGTCCTGCTGATCGCCATCCTGTTCGCCTTCGCGCTGCACTGGCTGGGCGAGCGCGGCAAGCCGCTGCTGGGGATCATCGACCAAACCGCGCACGTGTTTTTCGGCATCGTCGGCATCGTCATGAAGGTGGCGCCGATCGGCGCGTTCGGGGCCATGGCGTTCACGATCGGCAAATACGGCCTCGGCACGCTCGTGTCCCTGGGCTCGCTGATGCTGGGCTTCTACGCCACCTGCCTGATCTTCGTCTTCTGCGTGCTCGGTCTGGTGGCCAAGCTGTGCGGCTTCTCCATCTTCAAGTTCATCCGCTACATCAAGGAGGAGCTGCTGATCGTGCTCGGCACCAGCTCCTCGGAATCGGTGCTGCCGCGGATGCTCGCCAAGATGGAGATCCTGGGCTGCGACAAGTCCGTGGTCGGCTTGGTAATCCCGACCGGCTACTCGTTCAACCTGGACGGCACCTGCATCTATCTCACCATGGCAGCGGTGTTCCTGGCCCAGGCCACCAACACCGACCTCTCCTTAAGCCAGGAGCTCGGGCTGATCGCGGTCCTGCTCCTGACCTCCAAGGGTGCGGCCGGGGTCACCGGCTCGGGCTTCATCGTGCTGGCGGCGACGCTGGCCTCGGTCGGCACGGTGCCGGTGGCCAGCATCGCGCTGATCTTGGGCGTCGACCGCTTCATGTCCGAGGCCCGGGCGCTGACCAACCTGGTCGGCAACGGTGTGGCCACCGTCGTCGTCGCCAAATGGGAGAACGCCCTCGACGTTCCCCACATGCAGCGCCTCCTCAACCAGGAGACCGACGCCGAAGCCGAGGACCCGGAAGCCGTTCTCGTCGAGCACGAGCTAGCCGGTACCGCTCCCAAAGGGGCATAACCGCACCGACGCGCCGAGCGTTGCAACCCACCCCGGGCAGCCGACCGCCCGGGGTGGGCCGCGTGCGAAGGGGAGGAAGGGGTAAGCGATGCAGAGCGATTCCGGGTCACCCGTCGATAGGAGCAATGTCGCCGCTGACCTGGCCACGGGCCAACCGGTGCCGCAGCCAAGCGACGGGGGTGCGGTTCATCGGCCTTCGAAACCGCACATCGTGGTGGTCGGCGGCGGGGCTGGAGGGCTCGAGCTGGTGACCCGGCTGGGCGATAAGCTGGGCAAGCGTGGCTTGGCCGAGATCACGCTGATCGAGAAGGCGCGTACCCATCTTTGGAAGCCGCTGCTGCACGAGGTCGCCGCCGGCAGCCTGGATCTTGACGACCATGGGCTGGACTATCTGGCCCAGGCGCACTGGCATCATTTCCGCTACCGGATCGGCGAGATGATCGGGCTGGATCGGGGCGCCAAGCGGGTCCTGGTCGGCGCGACGCACGACGAGGACGGCCGCGTCGTCACGCCCGAGCGCTCCATCGGCTACGACATGCTGGTGCTGGCGATCGGCAGCACCAGCAACGATTTCGGCACGCCCGGCGTGGCGCAGCATGCCATCGCCCTGGACACGACCCTGCAGGCGGCACGGTTCCACCGCCGTCTGGTCAATGCCTGCCTGCGGGCGCACACCCAGGATGAGCCGGTGCGCCCCGGCCAGCTGCACGTGGCGATCATCGGCGCCGGCGCCACGGGCACCGAGCTGTCGGCCGAGCTGCATCGGACGGCCCGGGCCGTGGTGGCCTACGGGCTCGACCGGATCGACCCGGACAAGGACATCAAGATCACCCTCATCGAGGCCGCCGACCGCATCCTGCCGGCTCTGCCGGAACGGCTGTCGGTGGCGACGACCGCCCTGCTGCGGCAGCTGGGCGTCGACGTTCGGGCCAGCGCCCGCGTGACGGAGGTACGGGCCGACGGCGTGCAGCTCGCGGACGGCCATTTCATTCCCTCCGAGCTCGTGGTCTGGGCCGCCGGGGTCAAGGGACCGAACGTGCTGGCCGACCTCGACGGGCTGGAGGTCAGCCGCTCCAACCAGCTGGTGGTGACGCCCACGCTGCAGACCACCCGCGACCCCGATGTGTTTGCCATCGGCGATTGTGCCTTCCTGCAGCTGGAAGGCCATGCGCGACCGTTACCACCGCGCGCCCAGACGGCGCACCAGCAGGCGAGTCATGTGCTGGGCCAGATCAAGCGGCGGCTCAAGGGGGCGGAGTTGCGGCCGTTCGTCTATCGCGACTTCGGCTCGCTGGTGTCGCTGGGCGAGTACTCGACCGTCGGCAGCCTGATGGGCTTCGTGGTCGGCAAGAGCATGATGATCGAAGGCTATTTCGCCAGGCTGATGTATCGCTCGCTGTACAAGATGCACCAACGCGCGCTGCATGGGACCTTCAAGGTCTTCCTGGAGACGCTGGCACGCATGATCACCCGCCGCACCGAGCCGCACGTCAAGCTGCACTGAATGGGCCGGACGGATCGGCAGGGCGCTGTGCCTTTGGCGATGGTGCCGCGAAGGCCAGGGTCGCTCGCCTTGCTGCTCGACGCGTAACGCTGGCTCCATGAACGCTGTCGTCTCGGCGCGACGCGCCGTCCGGCTGTATCTCGGCTGTGCCCTGGGGCTGGCGATCTTCGTCGCGACGATCCTCGGTGCCGGGGCATGGACCGAGCGCAACCAGCTGACCGCGGTCCAGGAACGCGGTGCGGCTCGGCTCGAACTGCAGGCTGCCCTGCTGGAGCAGGAGCTGTCCCGGTACCACTATCTTCCCGCCGCCGTCCGTCTCAACCCGGACGTCACCCGATTGCTGGAACAGCCGAGCGATGCCGGTCTGGCGGAGAAAGTGAACCGCTTTCTCAAGGCGCTGAACCAGGAGGCTGGCGCCAGCGATCTTTATGTGTTGAATCGCGACGGCAGGGTGATTGCCGCCAGCAATTGGGACAAGAAGACCAGCTTCGTCGGCGTCGACCTTTCCTATCGACCCTATTTTCAAGATGCGCTGCGCACGGGTGTCGGACGCATCTACGGTATCGGCACGACCACCGCAGAACCTGGCTACTATTTCGCGCAGGCGGTCGACGGTGGCACAAGCCCGCCACTTGGTGTCGCCGTCGTCAAGGTCAGCCTGGATCGTCTCGAAAATCCATGGCCGCCCACGCCTACGGCGATGGTCGTGGACGGAGATGGTGTCGTGATCCTGGCAAGCCGGCCGGCGTGGAAATACCGCACGCTGGCACCTCTTTCCCTGGAGACCATCCAGCGCATCCAGGCCTCACGGCAGTTCGAGCACGCGACCCTTCTGCCGCTCGACATTCGCTTGCAGCGCGACCTTGGCGACGGCGCCCGCATCGTGTCGCTGGCGGATGACGGCGATCGGCGCCGACATGAGCTCCTGCTGCAGGAGCGGGTGCTCGCCACGTCGAGCTGGCGCGTTCTCCTGCTGACCGAGCTCCAGGATCTGGCGACCGTGGTTCATAGCGCACAGGCGGTGGCGGGTCTCGGGCTCGGGTCGCTGGTGCTGCTGGGCCTCTACCTCCGCCAACGGCGGCGGTCGCTCGGGCTCGAGCGCTGCGCCCATGCGGCGCTGGAGCGCGCCAATCTCGAGCTCGAGCAGAAGGTGGCCGAGCGCACGGCGGACCTGCTGGCCGCCCAGGACGAGCTGGTCCACGCCAGCAAGCTCGCGGCGCTGGGCCAGATGGCCGCCGGCGTGACGCACGAGCTGAACCAGCCGCTCGCGGCGCTGCGCACGCTGTCTGACAACGCCATCACATTGCTGCGGCGGCAGCGCGTCGCCGAGACCGAGGTCAATCTCGGCATGATCGGGCAGATCGTCGGGCGCATGGCCCAGATCACGACGCAGCTCAAGCTGTTCGCCCGCAAACCCACGGGCGCCGCCCGGCTCATCGCCCTGAAGCCAGCGATTGACCATGCGCGCGTGGTCGTCACCGGCACCGCCCAAATGCGGCAGATCGACATCGACCTCGAGATGCAGAATCCGGACATGCAGGCGATGGCCGATCCCACGCTGCTTGGACAAGTCCTCGTCAATCTGCTGAGCAACGCGCTGGATGCGATCGGCGACCGCGCGAATGGGCGGGTGAGCATCAAGGTGGCGCGTGGCGTCGGGCTGGTCACGATCGCCGTCGCGGACAACGGCCCAGGCCTGCCGAGCGAGGTGCTGCCAAACCTGTTCGAGCCGTTCTTCACCACCAAGGAAGCGGGTGCCGGGTTGGGCCTCGGCCTGACCATCTGCGCGGGCATCGTCAGGGAGCTCGGCGGTAGCCTGACGGCACGCAACCTGCCGGAAGGCGGCGCCGAGTTCACGGTCGAGTTGCTGGCGTCGCCTGCGGCGAGCGGAGAGGTCCATGTCTGAATCCGATCAGCTCCGGGTCCTGTTCGTCGAGGACGATCCGGCGGTGCGCTTCGGCGGCCAGCAGGCGTTGAGCTTGGCCGGAATCGACGTCGAGGCCTTCGGTTCGGCGGAGGCGGTGCGCCCACACTTGTGCCCCTACCTGCCGGGCATTCTCGTGGCCGATGTCCGCTTGCCGGGGATGAGCGGGCTCCAGCTGCTCGACGAGGTCTTGAGCGTCGACCCCAGCCTGCCGGTGATACTGGTCACCGGGCACGGTGACATCGCCATGGCCGTGCAGGCCATGAAGTCCGGTGCCTATGACTTCATCGAGAAGCCGTTCTCTTCCGAATATCTGGTCAGTAGCGTTCAGCGTGCGCTCGAGAAGCGTCGGCTCACCTTTGAGGTCGACAAGCTGCGCCGCAAGCTCGAGGATCAGCGGGGCATCGAAAGTATTTTGATCGGCCACTCCGTGTTGATCGAAAATCTGCGCCGGGCCATCATGAAACTTGGTGATGCCAGCCCGGATATCATCATTACTGGAGAGACGGGTACGGGCAAGGAGCTGGTGGCTTCCTGCCTGCATCAATATTCTCGTCTGCGTGAGCGGAACTTCGTGCCGTTGAATTGTGGCGCCATACCGGAGCTCATCTTCGAGAGCGAGATCTTCGGGCATGAGGCGGGTGCCTTCACGGGCGCCCAGAAGCGGCGCATCGGCAAGTTCGAACACGCCGCCGGAGGCACACTGTTTCTGGACGAGATCGAAGCGATGCCGCTGTCCATGCAGATCAAGCTGCTCCGAGCATTGCAGGAGCGTCGAATCGAGCGGTTGGGCTCGAACGACCTGCTCGACGTGGAGGTGCGGATCGTCGCCGCGACGAAGATCGAGCTGGGGCAGCTGGTCGAGCAGGGGAAGTTCCGCCAGGATCTCTACTACCGGCTCGATATCGTGCGGCTGGAGGTGCCGCCGCTGCGCGAGCGGCGCGAGGACATACCGCTCCTGTTCGAGCATTTCGTGCTGCAGGCAGCGCAGCGCTACCGGCAGCCCGCACCGCTGGCGCCGGAGAAGCTGGTCCGGCAGCTCATGACGCACAGCTGGCCGGGAAACGTGCGCGAGCTGCGCAACATCGCCGATCGATTCGTGCTCGGTGTCCTGGGCCCGCCCCATCTGGACGCGGAGGACGCGTTGGCGACCAAAGGTCTGGCGGACCAGGTCGACGAGTTCGAGCGCAGCATCATCGTCGACCAGCTCCGGCGCCGGCAGGGGAATGTCACGGCGGCCAGCGAGGCGCTGGGGATCCCGAAAAAGACCCTCTACGACAAGATCAAGCGCTATGAGCTCGTGCCGGAATCCTTCCGTCGGACGCCGATGGAAGGCGCTCGCTCGAGAACCGGGCCGGCCTAGCTCCTAGAGCTGGTCAGGGGTCGGCCGCATGCTGATCGCCGTGATCAGCTGGGCAGTACCGCGCCTATGCCCCCGAGCAGGTTCCGTATCTTTGCTTGAATGATATCATCGATCTTGGTGTGAAGCGGCATATCGTAGATGAACTGGCGCACGCCTAGATAGAATATCGAGGCGTGGAGAGCCCAGATCATCTCGACCTCTAGATCCGTGGGCGGAATCTCCTCCGTTGTGCGACGTCGGAATTCCAAGCGGACCTCGGCTATGATCTTGACGAATATCCTCTCACGGAGAAGCCGCAGGTAGCGGGCATTGAAGTCCAGCCCCTTCAGGCCGGCGAACATGAACAGTCGTACCCATTCCCTGGTGACGATGACCCTGGCGTAGCTCTTGTAGAACCCGGTCAGCCGGTCCTCGAGCGACACGCTGCGGTCCTGGATCAGCTCCTCCCAGAACGGATCCCACCTGCCGACAAAGACCTCCTGATAAACCCGCTCGATCAGCGCCTCCTTGCTTGGGAAGTAGCGGTAGAGCAACGGCTGGGTGATGCCCAGCGTCGCAGCCAGCTCGCGCGTCTGGCCCTCGAAGCCATGCTCGGTGAAGAACGCCACGGCTGCATCGACAATGCACCGTTCGCGATCGACGGACGACATGCGCCGGCGAGCCCCTGAACCGCTTGCCGGCGTTCCTGGGCGAAGACGCTCTCCCGTTGTCAGCGGTCCACTGAGGTTTGCTCTGGCGCGTG
>JAPJRA010000125.1:7928-8457 GCA_030824835.1 Geminicoccaceae bacterium
CCGTCCGCCGACGCCGACCATCGGGCATTGACCCGTCCCTCGGGTCGGATTTGTGGCAGGAAATTTCCACATCTGCTCGTAATTTATCATACGATAAATAACGCTTGACAGCTGCCGGATGTGTCTGAGAAATTATCAATCGATAAATAACAGCCGGCCTGATAGGGCCGCGATCCCAGGAGGTGACATGATGCGAGGCGACCTTTCCCCGGCCCCGCGCCGATCATGCGGCATGCGCGCGATCGTTGTCGGCGGCTCGATGTCCGGCCTGTTCACGGGCCTATTGCTGGCGCGCGCCGGCTGGAGCGTCGACATTTTCGAGCGGATCGGCTCGGAGCTCTCCGGGCGTGGCGCCGGCATCGTCACCCATGCCGAGCTGTTCGACATTCTGCACCGGATCGGGATCGATCGGGACACGGCCCAGGTAGGCGTGTCCGTAGCCGGCCGGCGCGTCTTCGCTCGCGACGGCGGGCTCGTGGGTGAGCTGGCCCTGCCGCAGGTGCTGACCTCCTGGGGCCACCTCTACGGC
>JAPJRA010000126.1:0-3609 GCA_030824835.1 Geminicoccaceae bacterium
AGCGGCCCAGCCGCTGGCCGCCACCGCCCGGGCGAGCGACGCCGCCTCGCTCGTCCCGCCCAGGATCAGGACCCGGCTCACCACCCCGGCGCCCGACCGGCGACGCGGCCCTGGCGATCGACGACGATCACCTCAAGGGCGACATCGGGTCCGGTGACGTCGAGGCTGACCGCGCGTGCCTGGGCCGCGACCAGATCCCCCAGCGGAAATGCCGCCGCCTCGGCGAGGCTCAGCATGAGGCTCGCCGTGTTGGCCCCGGCCAACGCCTCGGCCAGTGCTGCCGGTGCGCCATGGCTCGCCGCCATGCGGGCGAGCTCGGGCTGGTCCAGCCGCGAGCGCGCCGAGTGCAGGTCCATATGGCCCTGCCCCAGCTTCGCCAGCTTGGCGAAGCCGCCGGCCAGCGACAGTCGCGGCACCGGGTGCCGGCGCAGGTATTTCAGCGTGCCGCCGGCAAAGTCGCCCATGTCGATCAACGCCATCTCGTCGAGCCCGTACAGCTCCCGGACCGTCCGCTCGGAGGTCGAGCCGGTGGCGGCGGCGACATGGGTCAGGCCGGCCGCACGGGCGACATCGACGCCGCGATGGATCGAATGCACCCAGGCGGCGCAGCTGTAGGGGACGACGACGCCGGTGGTGCCGAGGATCGAGAGCCCGCCCAGAATGCCCAGCCGGCCGTTCAGGGTCTTGGCAGCCAATTCCTCGCCGCCGGGAATGGCGATGGTGATGGCGACATCCCCACCCTGGCCGCAGGCGGTGGCGATCTCGGCCACGGCCGCGCGCATCATCTGCCGCGGCACGGGGTTGATTGCGGGCTCACCGGGCGGCACCTGCAGCCCCGCCCGGGTGACCGTGCCGACGCCCTCGCCGGCGTGAAAGGTGACCCCGGCGCCCGGTGGCGCGCGGCGGACGGTGACGCGGACAAGGCAGCCATGCGTGACGTCCGGGTCGTCGCCCGCATCCTTGACGATGGCCGCGACCGCGGCATCGCCGACGAGCCGGCGCTCCGCCAGCGCGAACGTGGCGGCACCGCCGCGTGGCAGGCGAATGCTGACCGGGTCCGCGAATCCCTGCCCCAGCAGCGCTCCGTAGGCGGCCTTGACCGCCGCCGTGGCGCAGGCGCCCGTAGTCCAGCCGCGCCGCAGCGGCCGTGTCTCCGCCTCCATCGTCATTCCCGATTGCCCAGGTGCTTTGGGATGCCTAGAGCGTGGTGGGCGTGGTACCCCGAGTTCATGCACCAACACTACCAGCAAGCCGAGGCTCGAACAGCCAGATGAGCGCCCCTGGGATCATTGTCGCCGCACCGTCATCCGGGGTCGGCAAGACCACGGTGACGCTGGGCATCATGGCGGCGCTGCACCGTCGCGGGCTCAAGGTGGGCTCGTTCAAGGTCGGCCCGGACTATATCGACCCCGCCTTCCACGCCGCGGTCACCGGGCGGCCCTCCTACAATATCGACCCCTGGGGGATGCGCTTCGAGACGCTGGCCGGGCTGCTCGAGGACAGCGGCCGCGGCTGCGACATCCTGGTCGGCGAGGGCGTCATGGGCCTGTTCGACGGGGCCGCCGACGGCACCGGCTCGACCGCCGACATCTCGGCCCTGTTCGGCCTGCCGGTGTTCCTCGTGATCGACGTGTCCGGGATGGGGGCCTCGGTCGCCGCCATCATCGACGGGTTTCGCCGCCATCGCGAGGACGTCGAGGTGCTGGGGGTGATCTTGAACCGGATCGCCAGCCAAGCGCACCTGGAGCTGCTCAGCCGAGCCTGCTTCGAGCATGTCTCGACGCCGGTGCTGGGCAGTATCCCGCGCGATGCCGCACTGTCCCTGCCCAGCCGTCATCTGGGCCTGGTCCAGGCGGTCGAGCACCCCGACCTCGCCGGGCTCATTAGCGCCGCGGCCGATCTCGCCGAGGCCCGCCTCGATCTCGACCGGATCCAGCATCTGGCACGTCCGCCCAGCGTCTCCCTGCTCGGCCCCGACACGCGGCCCTTGCCACCGCTCGGCCAGCGCACCGCGGTCGCCCATGATCGCGCCTTCGCGTTCGCCTACGCGGCCGTCCTCGAAGGCTGGCGGCGGCAGGGAGTCGAGGTGATGCCGTTCTCGCCGCTAGCGGACGAGGCACCCGACGGCACGGCCGATTCGGTCTTTCTGCCGGGCGGCTATCCCGAGCTGCACGCCGGCGCCCTGGCCGGCAACTCGACCTTCATGACCGGCCTGCGCGCCGTCGCGGCGCGGGGTGCGTTCATCTACGGCGAATGCGGCGGCTACATGGTGCTGGGGCGCGCCCTGATCGACCGCGGCAACATCAGCTACCCGATGGCCGGTCTCCTGCCCGTCGTCACGAGCTTCGCCGAGCCCAAGCTGCATCTGGGCTACCGCCAGATCGAGCTGTTGAGCCCGTGTCAGCTCGGCCGGCTGGGTGCCAACTATCGCGGCCACGAGTTCCATTACGCCCGCGAGGTCGAGCGGAGCGGCTCGCCGCTGTTCCGTGCCCGCTGCGCCCGCGGCCAGGATCTGGGCGAGCAGGGCTGCCGCAGCGGCCAAGTGGTGGGCTCGTTCCTGCACCTGATCGACCGCGCTGCAGGCCCGCCGCCCGTACCACGGTCCGCATGAGCTCAACTCCGGGGGACGCATGAAAAGAAGGGCATTGCTGGCGGCGGGCACCGCCGCCACGGGAGCGATCGCGGCGCCGGCGATCGCGCAGGGGCTGACGCGCTGGAACATGGTGATGCCGTGGCCGCGGCTCACTCCCGGCGTCGGTGTCGCCGCCGAGAAGTTCGCACAGCGCGTCGGCGCCATGTCCGGGGGTCGGCTGGAGATCAAGTTGTTCGCGGCGGGCGAACTGGTGCCGGCCTTTGGCGGTTTCGATGCCGTCCAGAGCGGTGCCGTGCAGATCGCGCACGGCACGCCCTATTACTGGGCAGGCAAGGCGCCGGCGCTGCATTGGTTCACCGGCGTACCGTTCGGGCTGACCGCACCGGAGCTCGCAGCCTGGATTTACTACGGCGACGGCGGCAAGCTCTGGCGCGAGATCTATGACGGTTTCGGGGTGGTCGGCTTCTACGCCGGCTCCAGCGGCGTGCAGGCCGGCGGCTGGTTCAGGAAGGAGATCAACACCGTCGAGGACCTGCGCGGGCTCAAGTTCCGCATTGCCGGCCTGGGCGGCGAGGTCATGCGCCGTCTGGGCGCCGTCCCCGTGGCGATGCCGCCCGGCGAGATCATGCAGTCCCTGACCTCGGGGGCGATCGACGCTGCCGAGTGGATCGGCCCCTGGAACGACCGCGCCTTCGGCCTCTACAAGGTCGCGAAATACTACTACGTGCCGGCCTTCCACGAGCCCGGGCCCGGGCTAGAGGTGATCGTCAACAAGGCGGCGTGGGAGGAGCTGAGCCCGGACCTCCAGGCTATCATCGAGGCGGCGTCCTCGGCGGCGGCCAGCGAGACCTATGCCGATTTCGTCTACCACAACATCGACGCCTACGGCCCGCTGATCGACGAGCACGGCGTCCAGGTCCGCACCTTCAGCGACCCCATCGTCAAGGCGATGGGCGAGGCCTGGCAGGCGACCTCGGCGGAGATGGCGGCGGCCGATCCGATGACCAAGCGCGTCG
>JAPJRA010000126.1:3619-8453 GCA_030824835.1 Geminicoccaceae bacterium
GTTGAAGGCGCAACCCTACGCCGAGGTCTTCGACGGCCGCACGCTGGAGATGCGCAAGATCGTCCTCGGCGTCTGAGTAGGCCGCGCGGAACGTTGCGGCGGGTCCGGGGATTGATGACTGGTACCCTTTGCACAAAGGAGACCAGCCGTGAGCTTTATCGACCCGGGTCTGCTGTCGCGCTTGGCAGTGGTGGGAACGATCCTCGGAACTGGGTTCGGAGGCGACGCCTGGGCTCAGGCGGTGGTTCCGGCTGATCCGCCGCCTGCCGGCTCGCGCGGCGTGGTTCCGGAAAAGATCGAACCGCCGCCGTCGGCCCCTGCGGAGCCTTCGCGCGCCGCGCCGGATGCGGACAGTGGATCCTCCCTGAGCAAGGATCTGTCGCGCACCAGGAAAGTGATCAAACCGCCCTCCGGAATGGATCCGGAAATTGTCCAACCGCCTCCCGATAACGGTGCTGCCGTCACGCCGGTGATTCGACCACCGACGACCGTTCAGCCCCAATAAGGCAAAGGCGGCCGCTCCAGCATCGGAGCGGCCGCCGGTGTCTTTTATTGCCCCAAGGTGTGGGTGCGATCGAACATGCTCCATCCGCCGCCATCGGCGTAAGGATCCATGCCGCCGATGCTTTCCTTGGTCATGGTCGTGGTCAGCTCGTCGTCGGCGTTCATGGAAATCTGGTCGAGCGGGATGGCGACGTCACGCTCGCCCAACCCAAGAAAGCCACCGACGCCCACCACCGCAGCGGCCTGCTTACCGTCCTCGCTGATGACAACGTTGTCGATCTCGCCGATCTCAGTGCCGTCGGCCATATACAGGTCCTTGCCGACGATTTGGTCACCGCGCTTACCAGTGTACCAAGAGGTCGAAGACGTGCCGGTAGGCGCCGCCTCCGTCGCCGGGGTCGTGGTCGCCGTCGGCGCCTCCTCCGCGAAGACCAACCCTGGCACCACGAGGGCTGCGGCAACTATCGCTGTCGTGATCTTCATCGTCATGATCTCCATCGATTGTTCTATGCGGCCGCCCATTTTGCCCGAGCCGGCTGACCGCTTCTTCCCAACCAAGGGAAACTGGACGTCCTAAGTTCCGTGCGCCGGTCGTTTCCGTTCTTCTGACTGGCCGGGGCACCGTGCCCATCGCCGAACTTTGGCTGAGGTCGTGCGTCGGGCGCCCCTGCCCCACCGGGATCACCAGGCGCTCGGCGCCGACGAGGAACTATTGCCCGAGCGGACTGGTGCGGTCGTACATCTCCCAGGTGCCATCCTTGTCATAGGGTTGCAGCGCACCGATGCTTTCCTTGGTCATCGACGTGGTGAGCCGGTCCTCGGCGCCCATCGAGATCTCTTCCAGCGGAATGGCGACGTCGCGCTCGCCCAGGCCCAGAAACCCACCCACGCCCAGAACGGCCGCAGGCTGCTTGCCGTTCGTGCCGATGACGATATTCTCGATCTCGCCGATCTCGGTTCCGTCGGCCGTGTAGAGATCCTTACCGACAATTTCCTCCCCAAGCTTACCTACGTACCAAGCACTGGGGGCAGCGGTTGCGGTGGCCGTCTTCGATGTCATGGGCGCGGTCGTGGCGTCCTCGGCCATGGCCAGAGCCGGCATCGCCAATACCGCCGCAATTATCGCCGTCGTGATTTTGAGCATGAACTTCTCCATTCGTTGTCATGCGCGGCCGCCCGGGTTGCCCGAGCCGGCAAGCCGCTGCAATTCAACGAATGGAGCGGGGCGAGGTAGGTTCCTCGCCCGGTTCCTTTCAGCTCTTCTGGCTGACCTGGGCGCTGGCGAAGGTGGCCATGCCATTGTGACAGGCTAGCGCGGCACGCACGAGCTGGATGGCCACCGCGGCGCCGGACGCTTCGCCCAGGCGCATGCCCAGCGACAGCAGTGGCGGCATCCCCATGCTCTCGAGCAGCCGCCGATGGCCGGGCTCGGCCGAGCAGTGGCCCACCTGGCAATGAGCCGCCGCGTCCGGGTCCATCGCCCTCAGCACGGCTGCCGGCACAGTGCTGGTGAAGCCGTCGAGCAGCACGGGCACGCGGCGCAGGCGGGCCGCCAGGATGGCGCCCAGCATCGCCGCGAGCTCGCGGCCGCCGACGTGGCGCAGCATCTCCAGCGGATCGGTCATGGCGCTGCCATGCCGTTCGAGCGCGCCTTGGATCACGGCGGCCTTGTGCGAGACGCCGCCCGCGTCCAGACCGGTGCCAGGGCCGGCCCATGCGCTGGCCGGCTCATGCGCCAGCGCCGCGGCGATGGCGGCTGCGGCCGTCGTGTTGGCAATGCCCATCTCGCCGATGGCGAGCAGATCGACCTCGTCGGGGATGGCTTCCAGGCCGACATTGATCGCCCGCACGCAGCCCTGCTCGCTCATCGCCGGGCGCTTGGTGAAGTCGTGCGCCGGGTGTCCCTGGCCTACGGGGATCACCCGCAGCTCGGCGCCGGCGAGGCGGGCGAGCTGGTTGATCGCGGCGCCGCCGGCGGCGAAGTTGGCGACCATCTGGTCGGTCACCTCGGCGGGGAAGGCGGACACGTTGTGTCTGGCGATCTCGTGCCAGCCGACAAAGACCAGGATCAGGACCCGGGTCAGCCTAGGCGGATAGCGCCCCTGCCAGGCCGACAGCCAGCCGGCCAGCTCCTCGAGCCGGCCCAACGCGCCGGGCGGCTTGGTCAGCTCGGCATCGTGGGCGCGACAGGCCGCCGCGGCCGACACGTCAGGTTGCGGCAACTGGCGCATCAGGGCGCGCAGATCGTCGAACGTGGAGATCGGAGTCAGAATGCTCACTGCTGGCATGCCTCGGGCAAGTGCCTATAGTCGCCCGCGTTCTTGCCAAGCGCGCGCGCCCCTGTCGAGGCGGCCCAAGCGTGCATGCGCTTCGGGCGGGCTTGCAGGGAAATAGCCGTGCTACAGGATTTCAAGGTCGCCGCCCTCTTCCTCACCCGGTTCCCGGTAAGGGTAGACGGCCAAGTCAGCATGCGTGATCTCGCGGCTGCGGTCTATGCCTTCCCGGTCATGGGTGCCGCCGTCGGCCTGCTAGGCGGCCTGGGCTTCGCCGCCGCCGGGTGGCTCGGACTGCCGAGCCTCGCCGCGGCACTGCTGGCCCTGCTGTGCATGATCCTGGCCACCGGCGCCCTGCACGAGGACGGTCTCGCTGATACCGCCGATGCGCTGGGTGCCGGGGCGGACCGGACACGTGCGCTGGCGATCATGAGCGACAGCCGGATCGGCAGCTTCGGCACGTTGGCGCTGATCCTGTCGATCCTGGCGCGGCTGATCGCACTAGCACCGATGTGGGACACGCGGCTCGTCACCGCGGTGCTGGTCGCTGCCGGCATGACCTCGCGCGCCGTGCTGCCGGTGGTGATGCTGCTGCAGCCCAGCGCGAAGGCCGCCGGCCTCGCGGCCGAAGCCGGGCGGCCGGAGCCCTTGCGGGCCATGCTCGCGGCGTTCATCGCCATCGGCGCGACGGTCGTGCTGCTCCCCTACCAGCTCGCCGTCTCGGCGCTGCTGGCCTCGGTGACCATCTCGCTGCTGCTGGCGGCGTGGCTCGGCCGGCGATTTGGCGGCTGCACCGGCGACACGTTGGGCGCCGTGCAGCAGGCGGCCGAGATCACCTTCCTGTTCGCCGTCATCGCACGCCTGTGAGGCGGCAATTGCGGCACCGGCACGGTCGGGCTAAGCCCCTGGCATGAACGAGCCCTCCTGTACTGCCCGCCGCGGCATCGTCTCCCTGGTGGGAGCCGGACCCGGCGATCCCGAGCTGCTGACGCTGAAAGCCGCCCGCCTGCTGCGCGAGGCCGAGGTCGTGGTCTACGACCGGCTGGTGGGCCCGGGCATCGTCGAGCTCGCCAGCCCGGCGGCCGAGCTGATCTATGTCGGCAAGGAGCGCGCCCACCACTTCATGCGGCAGACCGAGATCAATGCGCTCCTGGTCCGGCGCGGCCAGCGCGGGCAGCGCGTGGTCCGCCTCAAGGGCGGCGATCCCCTGATCTTCGGCCGCGGCGGCGAGGAGATCGAGGCGCTGCTCGAGGCGGGCGTGCCGTTCGAGATCGTGCCCGGCGTCACCGCCGCCGCCGGGTGCGCGGCCAGCACGGTGATCCCGCTCACTCATCGCGACCACGCCAAGACGCTGATCCTGGTCACCGGCCATACCAAGGACGGCGAGCCCGAGCTGAACTGGCGGGCCCTGTGCCAGCCCGGCCAGACCCTGGTCTTCTACATGGGCCATCAGGGCTTGGCCCGGCTTACCGCTCGCCTGATCGAGCACGGCCTGCCGCGCGACCTGCCGGCGGCGCTGATCGAGAACGGCACCCTGCCCGGCCAGCGGACGGTGCGCGCCCCGCTGGCGACGCTGGCGGCGGAGGTAGCGGCCTTGGGGCCGCTGCGTGGTCCGGCGCTGCTGATCATGGGCGAGGTTGCGGCCTTCGCGGCCGAGCCCATGGCGAGCAGCGTCCTGCAGCGGGGCGACGCTCCTGGGTGAGCTTCGGCCTGCGCTGGCCGGTCTCTGCGCCACCCTGGTGGGCCTCGGCCTCGCCCGCTTCGCCTACACGCCGCTGCTCCCGGCGCTGATCGAGGCCGGCTGGTTCAGCCCGGCCGAGGCCGCCTATCTGGGTGCCGCCAATCTGATCGGCTACTTGGTTGGTGCCGTCGGCGCCCGCCGGGTAATCGGCCACATCCGGCCGACCCTGCTCGTGCGCTGGATGATGCTGCTGGTCGCGGTGACCCTGTTCGCCTGCTCGCTGCGGCTCAGCTTCCCGTGGTTCGTGCTCTGGCGCTTCCTGTCCGGTCTCGCCGGCGGCCTTTTGATGGTGGCGGTGGCGCCCACGGTCCTGGGC
>JAPJRA010000127.1 GCA_030824835.1 Geminicoccaceae bacterium
TCGCCAACACGAGCTCGCATCCCGGGCGGTGATCGAGCCCCGACTCGAGCAGACCACGCGATCCACCGAGCACGAGAATCCGGCGAAACGGGTTGCGGATATCGCCCAGCCGGTCGAGCAGCCGATCGGCGACCGCTTCCACCAGGAATCCCGCGTCCTCGAACCCGCGGGCGAACCGCGCCCGGCGTTTACGGACGAGGCGGCGGTCAAAGATATGCATGCGCTCGGTCATGCCGGACTTATGAGCCGCGGCGCCATGCGGGCCAAGGCCGGAACAGCCGCTAGGCGCGCTGCAGCCGATGGGGTGGCAGCAGGACGAGGCGCCACACCAACAGCGTTGCCGCCACGGACAGCCCCAGCAGGATGCCCCACAGCAGGCCGTCGATACCGAGCTGCGCCGAAAACCCCAGCAGCCAGGCTGTCGGCACCAGGACCAGCCAGAAGCTGGCAACGTGAATGGCCATCGGCACCCAGACATCGGCGGCACCACGCAAAGCGCCCGAGAGCACGCCTTGCAGACCATCGGCGACGATGATGGCGGCAACCAGCACCAGGCAGCGGGTGGCCACCACCTGCACGTCCACGTCCGAGGTGAACATCGCCGCCAGCCAGCGAGCGCCACCGGCCACCGCGGGCGCGAGCAGCAGCATGACGACCAGGGTGGCGCCGACACCGAGCCAGGCGGCGGTGATGGCCTTGCCGGGCTCGCCGGCGCCGATGCCCCGGCCGACGCGAATGGCGGTCGCGGTCGCGAGGCCGACCGTGCCCATGTAGACCATCGCGGTGACGTTGATGGCGATCTGGTACGCGGCGAGCTGCGTCTCACCGAGCCAGCCGCAGAACAGGGTCAGGCTCTGGAACGCGCTGGTCTCCAGGCCCTGGGACACGGCGAACGGTATGCCCAGGCGCAGCAGGCGCGCCTGCAGGCGCGAACCCCAGGCACCCACAGGGCATAGCCCACGATCGCCACCAGCATCAGCCAGCGCACCACGCTCGTGGCCAATGCCGCACCGGCGGCACCGGTGGGCGACCAGTCGACGGCGCCATGGATGAACAGCCAGTTCAAGGGCACGTTGAGCAGGTTGCCGACCATGATGACGGCCACGCCGATCTGCGGCCGCCCCAACCCCTCGAGGAACAGGGTAGTGGCCACGAAGCCGAGCATGGCCGGTATGCCCAAGCCGAACATTCTGGCAACCTCGGCGCCGTGCGCCGCCATCGTGGCGGTCTGCCCGAACGCGTTGAGGAACCACTCGGCGTAACCGAGCATGGCCATCGCCAGCAACCCGGCCAAGATCGCGTCGATCATGGCCAGATGCCAGATGCGGCCACAAGCCCTGAACTCGCCGGCGCCATGTGCCTGGGCCACGAGTACCACCGTGCCGGTCAGCAGGCCCGTGCCAACGAGCATCAGGAAGATGAACGGTGCCAGACCGAGTGCCAGGTAGGCGAGTTCCGCGCCTCCGGCCCAGCCGGTCATCACCGTGTCGACCGTCGTCATGACCAGCAGCCCGGCCCTGGACGACATGACCGGCAGCGCCAGACGCAGCAACGCCGCCAGCTCGTGCGACACGCCAGGCCCCGACACGGCACCCCACCGGCGGTCGCAAAGCAGGCGTCGCCCATCACGGGTGGGACGAGGAGTTGTCGTCATCGGCGAAGCCGGTCCCCCGTTGCTGACCGGTGGTCGAGCACCGTAGGCGAGGATCACCCGACGACATTTCCCCCGCTGTGTGAATTCTCACAGACATGCCGCGACGAGGCGTCGGCAGATCGCCACCGGACGCGCGGCCGGCATCGTCACCTCAGCGGATCAGCTGATCCAGTCGACGTGCCGCCCGCGCGCGATGCTCCGGGGTGATATAGCGGGCGAAGGTGCCCACCACGGCCGCCATCACCGCGGCATCGTCGGTGAAGCCGATACCGGCAAGGAGATCCGGCACGATATCGGTCGGCAGCACGAAATAGGCGAGCGCGGCTAGGAGCACGCCTCGCACATGCGTGGGCGTCGCCACGTCCGTGGCGCAATACCATGCTGCGACGATCGAATCGGCAAAGCCGATCTTCGCCGCGACGCGCGCCAGCTTACGCCAAAGGCGCGGCTCGTCGGCCGGACGCCAAGTCGTCTCGATCGGAATCAGCTCGCTCGTTGCCATGCGCTAGAGATGGCATGTCGGGAGGGCAGGACAAGAGCCTCGTGCCGTGCGGTGGGATCACGCCGTCGACTTATTGGGGCCGTCCGGCAACGGCGCGCCGGCACAGCCCGTGGGGGCCGTGGCCGAGTCTTTCGGGCATGAACCCGTGGCGGTCCCGCCGTTCAGTCCCGGACCGACATCCACAGGCATGGAGATGGTCAAGAGCGCTCAAGGGGAGCGCTGTCGGGGCCGCCCCGGGGCTCAGGAACAGGGCGTGGCGAGGCGTGGGCGGAAAAAGGCCACCCGGCGCAGGAGCGTCTCGGGGACCAGACCCAGCAGCCACGGCCGGTAGCGGTACATGACCTCAGCGACGATCACGCTCTCATCCGCACGCAGGACGAGTTCGTTGGGCAGGGTGGCGCGGCCGGGCGGGGCACCGATGCGGCTGGGCTCGCCCAAGCTGCCGGCACCTTTCCATTGCCGGCAGACGCTCGCCGGATCGCCGCCGTCCGAGACGACAGCGCTCAGGATGACCACACCCTGATCCGCGAGGGCGAACGGCTGCACGACATGCGCCATCGCCCCGAACAAGGGCGGCACGGATGCATCGCCGATCTCGTCGTCGCGCGAAGCGAGATCCGCCATCGTCGTGGCGGCATGCTGCAGCTTGAGGGTCAGCAGCACGAAGCGCCCCACCTCGGCGACGCCCAGCGAGAACAGCAGCATCACCGGCAGCACCAGCGCGAACTCGACGGCGGCCACACCGGACTGATCGACGCGGAAACAACGACGAAGGCAGGCAAAAGGCCTGACGGCTGCCATCAGTAGGGCTCGTTGCGGACCGCGACCGCCGCTCGGTGCACGATGCGGCCGAAGATCGGCCGCAGCAGCCGAGTGACGGAAGCGGCGTCGTACTCGATGTCGTAGAGCACGATGTCACCGGGGCCGCCCAGGCCGGCCGCGCCCATGTCGTCGTCCCACTGGCCGTTGCCGTTGACGTCGTTGAACACTTCGCCCGAATCGTGGACGCCGTTGCCATTGACGTCGGTGAACGGCTCGGGCTGGCCGATACTGTCGAAGGTCGGGTAGACCAGGGTGCGGATACGCGCCTCGTCGGCAGGAACAAAGCCCAGAGTGCGCTGCGCAATGATCTCGCGGATCCGCTGCTCTCGGCTCACCCCTGCCTCCTCGAACCCGGTGATGCCGTAGCGGGAGGCGGCCAGGACCGCCGACTCCATCGTGCCACTGACGAACAGCATGATGGCGATCTCGAAGCTGCCGACGAGCAGCAGCAGCAGGGCGGGCGCCAGGATGGCGAACTGAACCGCGACCGCGCCCTCACGGTCATCGATCAGGCGACGCAGGGTCTGCCGCATGGCCATGACCTCAGCGCGCGATCCGCAGATTGCTCAGTTGGCCACCGATATTGCGAAAGGCGGCGCGCAACGAGGCATTGTCGGGCGAGTGAAAGTAGAAGGTCGGCTTCGAGGCACAGGCACGCAGCAGCGCCTGCCCTTGCGTCGACGGCACGGTCCCGAAAGAGATCGTGTAGAGGATGATGCCCTGGCGCTTGATCGCGGTGCAGACGGTGGTCGTGCGCGTGTCCAAGACCGTTTTGGCGGCAGCCTCGGCGGTGACACCGAGGGTCGTGTGCGACTGATAGGCCGTATAGGGCGACACCAGCGTGCTGTTATAGGTCTGCACCAGCATCTGATTGTCGCCATCGGTCAATAGAACGACGACCTTGTCGGTGTCGGCGGAGTTGTAGTCGAGGGGAAGCTCCGACGCCGACCCGCTCCACAGGCCGCGCCAGCGCGGCGACATCACCCGCCAGCCCCACACCAGACCTTCGCTGATGATCGTGCCACCTCGATACCAGGGCCGGAGGTCGGCGATCGCGGCCTTGATCACCGACTTCCGCGGGATCAACGGCGTTATGGCCGACGGGCAGCCGACATTCGGGCCGTAACCCTCCCAATACGCCACACTGCCGCTGTAAGCGGTGTATTTGCGTGTTTGCGGCGAGCGCCCGGGCCCCCAGTCGTTCTGCCAGCCGGACCAGTTGGGGTTGGGCAGGTCCGGGTAGAGATAGCTGGCAAACGACCGCACAGCCGGAGGATCGTCGGTCTGATCATACGGCGCCGCCCGGGCCAGCACACAGCCGCCCCAGCCGTCGGGATTGAACACCGCGGGCGTCTTGATGACGCGGTCGGTGGCGGCCAGGAACGCCCGGTTGGCGGTGCCGATATTGACCGAGGCGATATAGGGTACCATCGCCACCCACAGATTGCGCGCCGTATCCTGGTCGCCATAGAGGATATCGACCAGCTCGTTGGCCGCCGTCTTCAGCCCGCCGATCTTGTCGCCGGTCACCATGGAGCCGGTAACGTCCATGACCAGCGCCAGCTCCATACCTCGGGTCTCGCGGTTGATCACCGTACGAGCGGTGACGGTGACGGTGTCCTGCCCGAACAGCCGCATGAAACGCGTCGGCATGACGGCGGTGGCGGCCAGCGTCAGCTCGTCGCCAGCCTCGTTCACGTCGACCGTGAACGTCCGCAGGTCGGCCAGGTCCGCCCCGGCGTTGAAGTTGCTGTCGAAATAGCTGCGGGCATCGGTCGCCACATCCTCGGGCAGCGCGGTGCGCCCGGCGGCCAACCCGGCGGCGTCGAGGGACTTCTGCAGCTGGTCCTCGACCGTGTAGGCCAGCACGGTGTCGACGGCGAGGCCGGCTCCGGCCGCCAGCGGCAGGATGGCCAGCCCGAACACCATCGCAGCATTGCCGCGCTGGTCCCGGCGAAACCGCTCAATGAGCTGGCATAGCCATCGCCTTCCAGCCATGCTCGCTCCTCTCGGGGCCCCGGTGCCATCCACCGCAAGGCGGCATCTGGCCGAGAATGAGCGCCCAGGCGTTAACAACGGGTGAATGCCGGACGATGCTGTTCATGTCTCCCGGCTGGGCGCTGACTGTCGCCGTCGTGGCCCTGCTCGCCGACGCGCTGCTGGGAGAGCCGGCCTGGCTCTACCGGCGGCTGCCTCACCCGGTGCGCCTGATCGGCACCGGCATCACCTGGCTCGAAGGGCGGCTGCTGGACCCGGCCATGTCCGACCGGAACAAGCGCCGAGCCGGTGTGCTGCTGCTGCTCATGGTGGCGGTGACCAGCGCTGCGATCGGCATGGCACTGCACGCGCTCCTCGCCCAGCTTGCGGCAGGATGGCTGGTCGAAGGCCTGCTGATGAGCACACTCCTGGCTCAGCGCAGCCTAGCACAGCATGTGGCTGCGGTGGCCGACGGCCTGGCGCGCTGCCTCGATGAAGGACGCCGCGCCGTCGCCATGATTGTCGGTCGCGATCCGGACCGCCTGGATGAACCCGGCGTCGGCCGGGCGGCGCTCGAATCGCTGGCGGAAAACCTATCGGACGGTGTCGTCGCGCCTTTGTTCTGGGCCCTGGTCGCCGGGCTGCCGGGCATCCTCGCCTACAAGGCCGTCAACACCCTGGACAGCATGGTCGGACACCGCAGCGATCGCTACCGGCAGTTCGGTTGGGCCAGTGCCCGCTGCGACGACCTCGTCAATCTGGCGCCCGCCCGCCTGACCGGCGCCCTGCTCTGCGTGGTCGGTGCTCGGAGATCCGGCTGGAGCATCATGCGGCGCGATGCCGGACAGCATCGCTCGCCCAATGCCGGCTGGCCCGAAGCCGCAATGGCCGCAGCCCTGGGCGTCCGCCTGGCCGGCCCGCGAGCCTATGGCGGGGTCACCGTCCCGGATGCCTGGATGGGCGACGGCCGCCCCGACGTGACCCCGGCGGATATCCGACGCGGGGTGGCGCTGGCCTGGCGGGTCTGGTCGCTTCTAACACTCGCGCTCGCCGTCGCCGCCGTCATCGCGGCGGTGCGCTAGCGATCGCCAGCAGCCGGTCGAGGTCGAGGCAGCCCTCCAGATGCGCGGCCAGCCCGTCCAGCGCGGCCTCGACGCGCGCCTCGTAGGCGAGCTTCTGCCCGACGCGGCCACGAATCCTGCCGAGCAGCGCATGGCGGAACCCGTCGGACGAGAGGAGGCCGTGCAGGTAGCAGCCCATGATGCGCCCGTCAGCGCTCACGGCACCGTCGGTCCCGCCAGCCGTCCGCAGCATCGGCCGCCCGCACGCCGGCCCGGTCGTCCGCCCCATGTGGATCTCGTAGCCGCGGACCGATTCGCCGGTCGCCAGCTCGACGCCGTCGCGCAGCGCCAACGTCTTGGCCGGCTCCAGCAGCGTGTCGACCTCGAGCAGGCCCAGGCCCACGACCTCCCCGGCGGCGCCTTCGAGTCCGCGCGGATCCGCGATGCGCCGACCCAGCATCTGGTAGCCGCCGCACAGGCCCAGCACCCAGCCGCCGCGGCGCACATGGGCCAGGATGTCGATATCCCACCCCTCGTGGCGCAGCACGGCGAGATCGGCCAGCGTGGCCTTGCTGCCGGGCAGCAGGACGAGGTCGGCGGCTGCCGGCAACGGCTCACCGGGCTCCAGAACGCGCAGCACCACGCCGGGCTCGGCCGCCAGAGGGTCGAGATCGTCGAAATTGGCCAGCCGCGGCAGCCGTGGCACCGCAACCGTGATCGTGCCGTCGCCGGCCAGCCCGTCGCGGGCGAGCTCGGCCAGCCCCATCATGTCCTCCTTCGGCAGGGCGGACGCCGGCGCGAACCAGGTCACGACGCCCAGCGAGCTCAGGCCGGTATGCTGCCCGATCACCGGATGGGCACCCTCGAACAGGGCCGGGTCACCGCGAAACTTGTTGACCACGTAGCCGGCGAGCAAGGCCCGCTCGGCCGGCTCCAGCAGCGCCACCGTCCCAACCAGCTGTGCGATCACGCCGCCGCGCTCGATGTCGCCGGCCAACACCACGGGCACCTTGGCCGCCAGTGCGAAGCCCATGTTGGCGATGTCGCCGTCGCGCAGATTGACCTCGGCCGGGCTGCCGGCACCTTCGACCAGGACGAGGTCGCAGACCCGTCCCAGCCGGTCGAAGCTGTCCAGGACCCGGGGCAGCAGCAGCGGCTTCAGCGCATGATAGTCGCGGGCGCTGCAGCTGCGCAGCACCTGCCCCTGCACCACCACCTGCGCCCCCGTGTCACTTTGCGGCTTAAGGAGGACGGGGTTCATGTCGACGACGGCGTCGGTGCGGCAGGCCCGCGCCTGTAGCGCCTGCGCCCGGCCGATCTCGCCGCCGTCGCTGGTGACCGCCGCGTTGTTGCTCATGTTCTGCGGCTTGAACGGCCGCACGCGCAGGCCGCGCCGCGCAAATGCCCGGCACAGGCCTGCGACGAGCAGGGACTTGCCGGCGTTCGAGCAGGTGCCCTGGATCATCAGGCTCGGCGTGCGCATGCGGGCTTCATGACGGCGCGCTTGCGGCAGATCAAGCCTGCCGGTGCGGTGTCGACTATGCTGCGGGCAGCCCCGAGAGGAGGAGCCATGATGCAGGCGATGCTGCTCGAGACCCCCGGCCAGGCGTTGCGTCTGGCCGACATCGCCACGCCCACTCCCGGCCCGGGCCAGGTGCTGGTGCGGGTGAAGGCCTGTGCCGTGTGCCGCACGGACCTCCACGTCGTCGACGGCGACCTGAAGGAGCCCAAGCTGCCGCTCGTGCCGGGGCATCAGATCGTGGGCGAGGTGGCGGCGTGCGGAGCCGACGTCAGGCAGTTCCGCTCCGGCCAGCGGATCGGCATCCCCTGGCTCGGCCATACCTGCGGTACCTGCCCCTATTGCCGCGGGCACCAGGAGAACCTCTGCGATGCGCCCGGGTTCACCGGCTACACGATCGACGGCGGTTATGCCGAGTATGCGGTCGCCGACGCCGCCTTCTGCTTTCCGCTGCCGGACGGCTACGGCGATGCCGAGGCCGCACCGCTGCTCTGCGCCGGGCTGATCGGCTACCGGTCACTGCGCATGGCGGGCGATGCCCGCAGGCTCGGCATCTACGGCTTTGGCGCTGCCGCCCACATCGTGGCCCAGATCGCCCGCCACGAGGCGCGCGAGGTCTACGCCTTCACCCGCACCGGCGACGCGGCCGCACAGGCGTTCGCCAGGGCGATGGGGGCGGTGTGGGCTGGCGATTCCAACGAGCCGCCGCCGGTGCCGCTGGACGCGGCGCTGCTCTTCGCCCCGGTCGGCGCCCTCGTCCCGGCCGCCCTCGCGGCGGTGCGCAAGGGCGGCACCGTCGTCTGCGGCGGCATCCACATGAGCGACATCCCGAGCTTCCCTTATCGGCTACTGTGGGAGGAACGGGTCGTCCGCTCGGTCGCCAACCTCACCCGGCAGGACGCCATGAAC
>JAPJRA010000128.1 GCA_030824835.1 Geminicoccaceae bacterium
CAGCCAGGTGGCGAATCCGGGGATCGGCGACAGCGTCGCATAGGTCTTCAGCTCGGGCAGCTCGCGCGCGAGCTCGGCGGCGACGAGCTTGATCAGGAAGTTGCCCAGCGTGACGCCGCGCAGGCCCTCGAGGCAGTTGTTGATCGAGTAGAACACGGCCGTGTTGGCCGCCTGCGGATCGCCGACCGCGGCCACGGGGTCGATCAGCGGCTGCACCTTGTCGGCCATGCCCCCGACCAGGGCCACCTCGACGAAGATCAGCGGCTCGTCGGGGAGAGCAGGGTGGAAGAAGGCGAAGCAGCGCCGGTCCGCCGCCAGGCGGCGCTTGAGATCCTCCAGCGCCCGCATGCGATGGACCTTCTCGTAGCGCAGGAACTTCTCCAGCAGCGAGGCCGGGCTTTCCCAGTCGATGCGGGTCAGCGTCAGGAATCCGGGGTTGAACCAGCCGGTGAGCAAGTCATGGAGGTCGGCATCGACCGCGCGCAGCTCCGGATGCGCCGCGAGTTCCGCCAGGAGGTCCGTGCGCAGCGCCACGATGGCGCGGGTGCCGCCCGGGGCGGTGTTCAGGCGCCGGAACAGCTCGTGGCGCGGCGCCTCGCAGGCCCGCCGCAGCGCTTGCACGGCCTTCGGGCTCGGGTCGGCGCGGAACGCCTCGACCGCCGCCAGGACACCGGCCTGGTCCGCACCGTAGTCCTCGGCCAGCCGCGTGAAGAATCCCAGGCGCTCGGTCGCGGGCAGGGCGGCGTAGGTCAGGAGCAGCTCGCGGGCCAGCGCTGCGCCGGAAGCCTCGCCCTTGGTCGACAGCAGGTCACGGCAGAGGCTTTCCAGCGTCGTCCGCCGTCGGCCGCCGATGCGGCCGCGCAACAGCTCGCGGCCGCCGTCGGCGATCGAGGTCCACAACTGGTCCAGCATGCCGGTGCGCATGTGCCGTACTCCCGCAGTGTCCTGATACGTCCCATAGCGCACCACGTCGCTCCTGCGCATGGCGCATCTCGTCCATGCTTCCCGCGAGGCCGCGGCTGGGGTACGAATCGGCTGCAAGGAGAGGAAGGCTGTGACACGCAATCCTGGGAGCCTGCCGCAGGCGGACGAGCAGGCCGAAGCCTTCGGTCGGACGCGCAGCGATCATCGCAACGAGATCGCCGAGGATTATGTCGAGCTGATCGCGGATCTGATCGACGCCACCGGCGAGGCGCGGGCCGTCGATCTGGCGACGCGGCTCGGGGTCACCAATGCCACGGTGAACAACACCGTGACCCGACTGCAACGCGAGGGCCTGGTCCGTTCGGAGCCTTACCGCGCCATCTTCCTGACCAGCGAGGGGCGTGATCTGGCCGAGCATTGCCGGCGCCGGCATCTGATCGTCTACCGGTTCCTGCGCTCGCTGGGCGTGGACGAGGAGGTGGCGCGGGTCGATGCCGAGGGCATCGAGCACCATGTCAGCGACGAGACTCTGGCGGCGTTCGATCGATTTCTGCGCGAGCGGGGGCGCACCGGCGAGCCCGATTGAGGGTGTGACATTTTTCCTCTGCGCTCGCGTTGCGAGCATCGGCCTCACACTGGTATACGCACGCCAGTCAGCGAGTCGCGCCACTGGGGGCGACCTCGATCGAAGGCCACCGGTGTGGCGGGGATATCTGCGGTGGGCAGCCGGACACGACGGCGTCAGTGGTTCTCGCGGCCGCACGCATGCTGACCATTGTCGGCGCAGCGCTGCTGGCGTTGCTGGGCCTGGGGCTGCTCGGCCTTGGCGCCGGTCGGCAGCGTTGGGCCAGCACGGTCGTCTACACGGGCTGCCTCGCCGTGGCAGCGCTGCTGCTGGCGCTGGCCCTGACCGCGCTCACCGGCCCCGCCGTGGCCAGGACCCTCGTGCTGCCCCTGGGCCTGCCCTGGCTGGGCATGCATCTGCGGCTGGATGCATTGGCCGCGTTCTTCATGCTGGTGGTCAATCTGGGGGCCATGCTCGCCAGCCTGTTCGCGCTCGGCTACGCGCGCGGTGAGACGGCGCCCCGGCGCGTGCTGCCGTTCGTGCCCGTGTTCCTCGCCGGCATGAACATGGTGCTGGTCGCGGACGACGCCTTCACCTTCCTGTTCAGCTGGGAGCTGATGTCGCTGACCTCCTGGGCTCTGGTCATGCGCGAGCACGACAGGCAGGCGACGCGCGACGGTGCCTATCTCTATCTGGTGATGGCGACGCTCGGCACGCTGGCGTTGCTGCTCTGCTTCGGTCTCCTCGCCGGCCCGGGCGGCGCCTACGACTTCGCCAGCATCCGCCTGCGGGATCCGGGCGCGCTCTCGCAGACGCTGGTGCTGCTCCTGGCCGTGCTGGGCGCCGGCTCCAAGGCCGGCCTCGTGCCGTTGCACGTGTGGCTGCCCCCGGCGCATGCCGCGGCACCCAGCCACGTATCGGCGCTGATGAGTGGGGTGATGACCAAGGTTGCCGTCTATGCGGCCCTGCGCCTGCTGTTCGACCTTGCCGGCCCGCCGGCCTGGTGGTGGGGCGCCGTGCTGATGCTGCTCGGTGCCCTGTCGGCGGTGCTTGGCCTGCTCTACGCCCTGATGCAGACCGACTTGAAGCGGTTCCTGGCCTACAGCACGGTCGAGAATCTGGGGCTGATCTACATCGCGCTCGGTTTCGCCCTGGCCTTCGACGCCAACGGACTGCCCGCCGCCGCCGCCATCGCCTTCTCGGCGGCCCTGCTGCATGCGATCAATCACACGCTGTTCAAGGGCCTGCTGTTCATGGGGGCAGGGGCAGTCCTGCACGCCACGCACGAGCGCGACATGGATCGCCTCGGCGGGTTGATCCACCGGCTGCCCGTCACCAGCGCCTGCTTCCTCGTCGGGGCCGCCGCGATCTCGGCGCTGCCGCCGCTCAACGGCTTCGTCTCGGAATGGCTCCTGTTCCAGGCGGTGCTGGTCAGCACAGCCCTGCCGATGGGCTTCCTGCGCTTCCTGGCACCGGCCGTGGGTGCCTTGATGGCGCTGGCGGCAGCGCTGGCCGCCGCCTGTTTCGTCCGTGCCTACGGCATCACCTTCCTGGGCCGGCCGCGCAGCGATGCGGCCGCCGGGGCCCACGAGCTCGATCGCTTCAGCCTCGCGGCGATGTGCGCCGCCGCCGGCCTGTGCGTCCTGGCCGGGGTGTTTCCCGGGCCGGTGATCGATCTGGCCGGCCGGGCCGTGGCCGAGCTCAACGGTGGTGTCACGCTGCCGGTCCAAGGCGGGCAGGGCTGGCTCTCGCTGGTGCCGATCGCCCCGGCGCACAGCTCCTACAACGGCCTGGTCCTCCTGGTGTTCATCGTGCTCTCCGCCAGCCTGGTCGTGGGGTTCGTCCACCGCTTCGGCTCGCGCGCGCTGCGGCGCAGCCCGGCCTGGGATTGCGGCTATCCGGAGCCGAGCCCGCGGACGCAATATTCCGCCGGCAGCTTCGCGCAGCCGCTGCGGCGCGTGTTCGGCGGGGTCGTGTTCCGGGCCCGGGAAGAGGTCGACATGCCCGGACCGGGCGATCCGCGATCGGCTCGTTTCGCCGTCAGCTGGAGTGATTTCGTCTGGGCGTGGCTGTACCGCCCGGTGATCGTGCTGGTCGGCTGGATCGCCGATCGCCTGGATCGCCTGCAGCGGCTGACCGTGCGCGACTACCTGACCATGATGTTCGGTGCCCTGGTCGTCCTCTTGAGCGTGGTGGCGTTGTGGCGTTGATGCGGGACCTGCTCCTGCAGGGTGCCCAGATGTTTCTGGTGCTGCTGCTGGCACCGCTGCTCCTGGGTTGCACCCGCCTGCTGCGGGCGCGGCTGCTGCGCCGGCGCGGCCCGTCGCCGTTGCAGGCCTACCGCGACCTGGCACGCCTGCTGCGCAAGGACGTGGTGCTGGCGACCAACGCGTCGTGGCTGTTCCGCGCGGTCCCCTATCTGGTCTTCGCCGTCACCTGGGTGGCGGCGGCCCTGGTGCCGACCTTCGCCACCGGGCTGATCTTCAACTGGGCCGTGGACCTGATCGCGATCGTGGCCCTTTTGGGCAGCGCCCGGTTCTTCCTGGCCCTGGCCGGCATGGACGTCGGCACCAGCTTCGGCGGCATCGGCAGCTCGCGCGAGATGATGATCGCCTCCCTGGCCGAGCCCGCGATGCTGACCATGGTCTTCACCCTGGCGCTGTTCGCGGGCACGACCCAGCTCTCGTCGATCGCCGACTTCATCCTGGCCCACAATCCCGGCATCCGCGTCTCGCTGGGTCTGGCCCTGGTGGCGCTGATCATGGTGGCGCTGGCCGAGAACGGACGGATTCCCATCGACAACCCGACCACGCATCTCGAGCTGACCATGGTGCACGAGGCCATGGTGCTCGAATATTCGGGGCGCCATCTGGCCCTGATCGAGCTCGGCGCAGCGCTCAAGCTGGTGATGTACCTGTCCCTGATCGGCTGCATCTTCTTCCCGTACGGGCTGGCGCAGGGTGCCGATGCCGGCCTCGTCGCCTTGCTGCGGGGCGGCGTCGTCTACCTGCTCAAGCTCGCCGTTCTGGGCGGTGCGCTGGTGGTGTTCGAGGTGAGCATCGCCAAGATGCGGGTGTTCCGGGTCGGCGAGTTCCTGGGCGGTGCCCTCATGCTGGGCTTTCTCGGCACCTTCCTCCTGTTCGTCTCGAGGGCGATGTGAGCCCCAGCCTGCAGTTCGACATCGCCCACCTGCTGGCCGGCGGCATGGTCGTGGTCAGCTTCATGCTGCTCTACCAGGACCGCATGTTCGGCCTGCTGCATGCGTTCACCCTGCACGCGCTGCTGCTGGCGGTGGGCGTGGCCTGGCAGGGCTGGTCGCAGGGAGCGCCGCATCTCTATGTCACCGCCGGCATCGCCCTCGTCTTCAAGGCCATCCTCATCCCGGTGGCACTGCACCGGATCATCGTGCAGCTGGGCATCCACCGCGAGGTCGAGCGGGTGGTCGGGACCGGCCTCGCGATGCTGGCCGGCCTCGGGCTCACGGCACTGGCCATTCTGGTGACCATGCCGGTGACCGCGGGTGCCGACGTGCTGGCGCGCGAGGACATCGCCTTCGCGCTGGCGGTGGTGCTCCTCGGTCTCCTGATGATGATCACGCGCCGCAACGCGGTGAGCCAGCTGATCGGCTTCATGAGCCTGGAGAACGGCCTGATCCTGGCCGCCGCCGGCGCCAAGGGCATGCCGCTGGTGGTCGAGCTGTCGGTGGCGTTCTCGGTCCTGATCGCCTTCATCGTGTTCGGGATCTTCGTCTTCCGCATCCGCGAGCGCTTCGACAGCGTCGACGTGCAGGCGCTCGACCGGTTCCGCGGCGAATGAGCATGACCGTCCTGCCGCTTCAGGCCGTGCTCGGCATCCCCGCCGTGGCGGTGGCGATGCTGACGCTGATCCCCAGCTATCATGTCGGCGCACGCCTCAACGCCCTGGCTTCGGGCATGACCTTCCTGGCGGCGCTGTTCCTGCTCGGCTCGCGCCCGGACGCGGGCGATTTCCTGGCGGTCGACGATTTCAACGTCTACCTGATCGTGCTCAACACCTTCGTCGGCTTCACCACCAGCCTCTATTCAGCCAGCTACATCGACCACGAGATCGAGAGCGGCCACCTGACCCCGGCCTACCTGCGCTTCTACCACGCCATGTATCAGGCGATGATGGGGGCCATGAATCTGGCCCTGCTCGCCAACAATATCGGCCTGCTGTGGGTCGCGGTGGAGGTGGCGACGCTCTCGACCGTGGTCATGGTCGGCATCTACCGCACGCCGCAGGCGCTCGAGGCCGCCTGGAAGTACTTTATCCTCGGCAGTGTCGGCATAGCACTCGCCTTCTTCGGCACCATCCTCATCTATCTGGCGGCGCAGCCGGTACTGGGCGAGGGGCTGGCGGCCATGGCGCTGTCGCAACTGATCGAGCAGGGCGCGCGGTTCGACCCGTCTCTGCTCAACCTCGCCTTCGTCTTCCTGCTCGTCGGCTACGGCACCAAGGTCGGCCTCGTGCCGCTCCATGCCTGGCTGCCCGATGCCCATGCCGAGGGGCCGACCCCGATCTCGGCGGTGCTCTCGGGTCTGCTGCTCAACGTCGCGATCTACGCCGTGCTGCGCTTCAAGATGGTGATGGCCGCCAACCCCGAGGCGCTGGCGCCGGGGCCGCTGATGATCGCCATGGGCCTGACCACGCTGCTGTTCGCCGCGTTCATGCTCTACCGTCGCGGCGACATCAAACGGCTGTTCGCCTTCTCCTCGATCGAGCACATGGGCATCATCACCTTCACCTTCGGCATGGGCGGCCCGGTCGCCAACTTCGCCGGCCTGCTGCACATGACCATGCACAGCCTGACCAAGTCCGCGATCTTCTTCGCCGTCGGGCACGCCACGCAGGTCAAGGGAACCCAGCGTCTGGCGCAGATCACCGGCCTCGGCACCTCGCACCCTCTGCTCGCCTGGGGGCTCGCGGTCGGTGTGGTGGCGATCATGGGCTTCCCGCCGATGGGGGTGTTCATGAGCGAGTTTCTGGTCGTCAGCTCCACCTTCGCCCGCCAGCCGCTGCTGGCGATCCCCTTGGTGCTGGGCCTGCTGATCGCCACGGGCGCGCTGCTGCTGCGGCTGCAGGGCATCGTCTTCGGCCCGGTCACCGGCCCCACGACCCCCGTGCGAGGCTCCTACGTCCCGCTCGGCCTGCATCTGGCGCTGGTGCTGGTGGCCGGCGTCTATCTGCCAGCCCCGCTGGTGCGCTGGTTCGAGCATGTGGCGAGGCTGCTCGGGTGAGCGAGCGCCGCCTGCTCCTGGAGCTGTTGGGCTCGGTCCGGGCCAAGGCCGGCCACCATCCCTGGCCGCGGTACCAGATCACGCCCGAGCTGTGGTCCGATCTCGGCGCCGGCTTCGTCGACGGGCGCTTCGACCTGCTGGCGCTGTTCGCGCATGGCGCGCAGGTCCACGCGGTGGCGTTCGAGCCCGAGACGCTGGCGCTGGCCGTGGCCAGCATCACCGCGCATGGCGGACATTTCCCGAGCCTGGGGGCCATCCACCCGCCGGCCCTGCGGCTCGAGCGCGCGATCCACGACCTGTGGGGCCTGATTCCCGAAGGCAGCCGGGACCTCCGGCCATGGCTCGATCACGGCAGTTGGCCCACGAGCTCGAGCGCCGCCCGGGAGCCCTACCGGTTCCTGCCCGTGGAGGGCGAGGGGCTGCACGAGATCCCGGTCGGGCCGGTGCATGCCGGCATCATCGAGCCCGGACATTTCCGCTTCACGGCCAACGGCGAGACCGTCGTCCGCCTCGAGCAGCGGCTGGGCTACGTCCACAAGGGCATCGAGCGCCTGTTCGAGGGCGCCGACCTGGACCGCGGCGCGAGGCTCGCCGGGCGGGTGTCGGGCGACAGTGCCGTGGGCTTCGCGCTGGCCTATGCGCGCGCCGTCGAGGCCGCGACCGGCACCGAGCCACCGCCCCGGGCGCACTGGCTGCGGGCGCTGATGGCCGAGCTCGAGCGGCTGGTGAACCACGTGGGCGATTTCGGCTTCATCTGCAACGATGCCGCCTACGCGCTGATTCACACCCATTGCGGCATCCTGCGCGAGGAGGTCCTGCAGGTCTGCGAGGCCTGCTTCGGCCACCGGCTGATGCTGGACCGGGTCGTGCCCGGCGGGGTCGCGGTCGACCTCGACGCTGCGGGTGCCGCGCGCCTGCACCGTCTGGTCGAGCGGCTGCGGCGGCGGGTGGCCGAGCTGCGGGCGCACTATGATGGCGTGCCGTCGCTGCAGGACCGCACCGTCGGCACCGGCATCGCCAGGCCGGAGCTGGTCGCGCGGTTCGCGGCCGGCGGCTTTGTCGGCCGGGCCTCGGGACGTGCGTTCGACACGCGCCGGTCGCTGCCCTATCCCCCCTATGACGGGCTCGCGTTCACGGTGCCGGTGCGGCGCGACGGCGACGTCAACGCCCGGGTCTGGATCCGGCTTTTGGAGATCGAGCAGAGCCTGGGGCTGGTGGAGCAGCTCCTGGCCGGGATGCCGGCCGGGCCGCTGCTGGCGCCGGTCTCGCCCGCGGCCGGCGAGGGGATGGGGATCGTCGAGGGCTTCCGCGGCGATCTCCTGGTCTGGCTCAAGCTCGACGAGGCCGGCCGCCTCCAGCGCTGCCACCCGCGCGACCCGTCCTGGTTCCAGTGGCCGCTCTTGGAGGCCGTGATCGAGGGCAACATCGTGGCCGATTTCCCCTTGTGCAACAAGAGCTTCAACTGCTCCTACGCGGGCCACGACCTGTGAGCCGGCTGCTGCTCAAGGGGCTGTTCCAGCGACCCGCGACGCTGCCGGCGCCGCAGCCGTCGGCGGAGCTGCTGGGCGAGCTGGCGCAGCGGCTCGACCGCGCGGCACGGCATCGGCTCGGGCGCTCGCTGGCGATCCGCGAGGTCGATGCCGGCTCCTGCAACGGCTGCGAGCTCGAGGTCAACGCGCTGGGCAACGC
>JAPJRA010000129.1 GCA_030824835.1 Geminicoccaceae bacterium
CTAGGGGACCGGGCAGGACCCTCTTCAACGGGACCTACGCCGGTTACCGATCGACCGGCGTCGGTCCTCCCTTTACGCGCGTGACTTACCGCGGAGCCGGTTATGGTCTCTTCCCGCCGCCGAGCGGTCATCGAGTTCGTGCTCGATCATCTCGTGTGGTTCATCCTGGTCGCCGTGGTGACCCTGTTCTCGCTGACGGTGCCGAACTATTTCCAGATCGGCATCTTTGCCAACATCATCGAGCAGTCGACCTTCGTCGCCACCTTGGCGATCGGCCTCTCGCTCCTCATCATCGCCGGTTACATGGATCTCTCGATCGAGTCCGTCATGGCGCTGGCGGCGATGATAGTCGGCATTCTGTTCGCGCACTCGGGTGTGGGCCTCGGCATCTCGTTCAAGCCGGAATGGCTGGTCGTGCCGGTCTCGCTCGCCGTGGCGTTGGTGGTCGGCGCCACGGTCGGTGCCACCAACGCCTTCTTGGTCGTCCGTCTCAAGATGAACGCCTTCATCGTCACGCTGGCCGCCTACATCTGGGGGCGTGGCCTGGTCGTGGCCCTCTCCGGCGGTCGGTCGGCCCAGGAGATGCCAGGAGCGCTGCGTGTCCTCGCGATCGAGCGCTTCCTCTCCGTCCCGCTGATCGCCTGGGTATCGATCCTCGCCACGCTGGCGTTCGCCTTCATCCTGCGCCGCACCCCGTTCGGTCGTCACCTGCTGCTGGTGGGCGGCAATGCCACGGCGGCCTACCGTGCAGGTATCCGCGTCGACCGGCTGACCACGATCACCTTCATCATCGCCGGCGCCACCGCCGGGCTGGCCGGCTGGCTGCTCGCCATCCGCACCTCGGGGGCCACCGCCAATCTGGGTGTCGGCATGCTGTTCCAGACTTTTGCGGCCGTCGTCATCGGCGGTGTGAGTCTCAAAGGCGGAGTTGGCAGCCTGACCGGCGTCTATGCCGGGGTGCTACTGCTCTCCTCGATCCAGACCGCGATCAACCTGATGGGCATGCCAGCCCATTATACGCAGCTCATCCAGGGGGGCATGGTACTGACCGCCGTGCTGCTGGATACCATCAAGCTCTCGATCCGAAAGAAGCTCGCCTGATGCCTGCATTCGCCGACAAGAGACTGGCTGGCCGCACCGCGCTCGTCGTCGGCGCCGCACGCGGCATCGGCAGGGCGATAGCGGCGCGCTTCGCGGCCGAAGGTGCCCGCGTGGTGGTCGCAGACACCGAAGTGGCGCTGGGGCCGGCCGTCATTGAAGCTCTGGGGGGAATGTCCGTCGCGCGGTTCGTCGCGGTCGACATCTCCAAGAAGTCCGACGCCGAGCGTGCCGTTGCTACCGCGGTCGACGCCTTCGGCGGTCTCGACATCCTGGTCCAGAATGCCGGCATCTATCCCTGGACGCTGATCGAGAACATCGAGCCGGAGGAGTGGGACGCCGTGCTCGGGGTCAATCTGCGCGGCACCTTTCTGGCTGCCCAGGCGGCCTTGCCGGCAATGCGGGCGCGTGGGGGAGGCCGCATGATCTTCACCTCGTCGATCACCGGTCCCCGTGTCTCCAGCCCCGGGCACGGCCATTATTCCGCGTCCAAGGCCGGCATCAACGGCTTCATCCGTGCTGCGGCGATCGAGTTCGCCGGCTACGGCATTACCGTCAATGGGGTCGAGCCCGGAAACATCTTGACCGAAGGGATGCAGACGCATCGCAGTGCTGCGTACATCCGTCAGATGGAGGACTCCGTGCCGCTCGGCCGCCTCGGCACCCCCGACGACATTGCCGGTGCGGTCTACTTTCTCGCTTCCGCCGATGCGGCCTACATCACCGGCACGACGATCGTGATCGACGGTGGCCAGATCCTCCCCGAAGGCAGCGATTTCCGATTGCTGCCGAGCTGAGCGGGCCGCCGATTCACGAGCACGGTGCCGAGGCTCTCGCGACGGGGCTAGCGTCAGAAATGGAAGGCAACCTGGACTCCGGTGCCCATCGGCCTCAGCTCCCACGTCAGGCCGGAGTTGCCGGGGAATTGGGCGCGGTAGTCGCGCAGATCGCCGGTCGCGCGCCAGGGTTGGCTCCAGATCTCGGCTTCCCCGACGGCGATGCCGATCAATGTGGACCGCACAGCATCGCCGCCGTCGCCAAAGGCCGCAATCGCGGCCCCGCCGAGCAGGTTGGCGCCAATCGTGACGAGGTGCCGCCTGAGACTGAAGCGGGTCTCAGCCCGAGTTGCCGCCGTCAGCAACTGGCGCTCGCCGACAGCGAGCCGTAGCTGGAGGGCCGATCGGTCATCTCCGGGGACAGCGCGCATGGGATCGGCGCCCAGTCCGGCGGATAGGGGGTGCAGCAGAAGCGTCGCCATCTGGACCGTAGCCAAGCCCGACTTCGCCGCATCGACAATGGCACGCACGCGGTCGTCCGCCTCGTCGGCGCTCACGGCGTAGATGGTGTTGCCGACGAAGCTTGCGGCGTAGGCGCCGCTCCAGCCCCATTCCCAGGCCAACGCCGTTGGCCGACCGGCATCCAAGCGGCTCTCCAGGAAGTGGAGCCGCGCTCCGAGTTCGGCGTCGGACATGGTGATTGCCCGTCCAGGTATCTGCTCGGCGCCGTCACTCGAGCTCGGTATCGACCCGCATATGGCCGCGAGGACCACCACGGGCGCCTGTGCATACAAGCAGGCGAAACGTTGCCTGGACGCTTTAGAATTCGTGCTCCGACCGCAGCCCCAAGTGCTCAATTGACCTCGCGGGTATGCGGCTCGGGGCAGGTGGCCTCTGCGGGAGCAGGGCATTGCGTGGCCAGTGTGCAGCAGAGCTTCATCAGCGCTTCGCTCAGGGCTGCCTGTGCCCCGAGGGCCGCGCGGAGTGCGTCGATGGTATCCTGATCTCCCGGAGATAATGCCGAGACGCGTTGCGCTGCCTCCAGTTTCTCATGGGTGATTCGGCCCGCCTGGGTGGCAGCCTGAATCGCTTGCTGAACGTTGCTCTGCATTGGTTTTGGCCTCCCCAGTGCAGTCAACAATAGCTACGTGCAAGGCTCCCTGGAAGGATGCTCGTGGATCGTGCTCGGCGGAGAGACCCGCCAACATCGCCACGATCAGACGGGATCGCTGGCTAGGAGGGCGCTCGACGGTGCGTGCGAGGTTTGAGCTTGGGGGCGGCGTCTGCCGCGCCACCACCGGTGCGGCGCCCCCGCCGCTCGGGACCGGTCTCGGCAGGTTCAGAGCTCGACGTACGCTGCGCTTCCAACGCTTGGCGTTTGGCCTGGAGTCGGGCGAGGCGCCTTTCCTCCCGCACACGGAGTATTTCCTTCCATAAAATGTACCCAGGACCATAGCTCATCAGCTTTACTCTACAAAATACCTCACGCTCTCGACACCTTATGGTTTCGCCCTGTTTTGATCTATAGTAACGTGGACAGTCTCTTTGCGACCAGACTATTACCGATCGCTGTCGTAAACCGCAGGCCAAACTTCGGCGTCGACACGAGAACGCACCAATATATCATGTCGGACTAGCAACACCATAGCCACTGCTTGCATAAATTGCGGCAGTTTGAACCAGACGACGATCTCCCGTGGGGAAATTCCCTAGGCGGTCGGCACTTTCTGCTCGGCGATTTCGACAGGCTGGCCGCGATGCACGACGCGACGCAGGTGGAGTTGTCCATTCGCGTCAAACGCGTTCGGCGCCACGGTCAGCGTGCCATCGACCAGTTTCAGACCGAGCATGGCGTAAGCCGCGCTGAGCATGCGAGCCGCCGCGCCGGTGTACCAGCTCCAGCCTCCGCGGTTCTCATAGCCCGGTCCATAGTAAACGTCGGCCGGCTGCTGATGTGGCGGGAGCCCGTAGACATCCAGAAGCTCCGAGTCGGTCTTGTCGATCGGCGAGATCCTCGACCAGACGTCGAAGGCGCGGGCATGAAGCTCTCCCGCCAGCCGTTCGTCGCCGGCCTCACGTGCCATTTCGTGAAGCTCCACCAGGGCATCCACGAGCCATGACGAGCCATGCGAATATTGTCCGCCATTCTCGCGAACGCCAGGCGGATAGTCCGCGATGCGGCCCGGAACGCGCGGCGAGTGCTCACCGAACCAGGGCGTCAGCAGCAGGACGACATGCGGGCGCTCCAGCCCATCAAGCGCGTTCTCGACCGCGCGTCGCCCGCGTTCGAGGTCGACCGCACCGGCCAGCACGGGCCAGGCACCCATCAATGCGTCAAACCAGGAAACGGCGTCACCGTTGCTCGCGACCAGGCGCGGATAGCGGTCCTCGTGCCACATGCCGTCCAGTCGGGTGCGCAAGGCTTCCGCCCGAGCCCGGTACCGTGCCGCCGACTTCGCGTCGATCTCGGGCAGGGCCGCGAATCGCCGCAGCACATCGTGCAGGAAGAAGCCGAGCCATACGCTCTCGCCGCCCGCACCCTCGCCGGCGTGGCTTAGGCCGTCGTTCCAGTCGCCGCTGCCGATCAGGGGCAGGCCGCTGGGGCCGATGCGGCTCAGGGTGAAGGCAATGGCACGGCGGCAGTGCTCCAGTAGGGAGGCGCTGTCGCGCGACGGTCGCGGCACGAAGTTGATGCCCTCAGCGCCGGTCGGGATAGGCCGGCCTTCGAGGAACGGGATCGGCTCATCGAGGATGGCGCGATCACCGGTCTGGGCGACGTAGCGGGCGACGAGATAGGGCAGCCAGAGATGGGGATCGGAGGCTCGGTTGCGCGAGCCCAGGCCGGTGCCGCCCTCGGGACCGGGATGCCACCACTGCAGCACATCGCCCTCGATGAACTGCTGGCGGGCATGCAGCAGGATCTGCCGTCGAGCCAAGTCGGGCTGCAGCAGGAACAGCGGCAGCACGTCCTGTAGTTGGTCGCGGAAACCGAAGGCCCCGCCGCGTTGGTTGGGCCCACAACGGCCCCACAACCGAGCGGTGAAGAGCTGGTAGGGCAGCCAGTCGTTGACCAGCCGATCGAAGGCGGGCTGATTCGTCTCGATACGAAGATCGCCCAGGGTCTCTGCCCAATAGCGCTTCGTGTCCGCGAGCGCATTGAGGGCCACCTCGAGCGACGCATAGCGCTCGGCCATTGCCTCAGCCTGATGCAGTTCCGCGACCTGACCCAGCACCACCGCGACCTGCGCCTCTCCGCCGGCCGGCACCTCGATCTCACCGACAAAGCTCGCAATGCGCCGACCGGCATCGCCGGCGGCGGCATCGCCCACACCATGCTCGACCAGATAGGGCCTGCTGAGGTCTCGGTTGGGCCCGCCGACGAATCGATCGCGCACATGCTCCTGGTGAAGCACGCGCAGCGTCGTGGCGACGAACGCCCAGCCGTGCTTGAAGTCATTGGCCGGGTTGGCAAAATAGTATGCGCCACGACCGGTGTCGGTCCTGACCTGAAGTCGCCCGACGGTGTCCTGTGCCAGCTCCGCCAGCGCCAGCTCGTAGTAGGGCACCACGCGGAAACGCTTGGGCGCAGCCCCGAGGTTGCGAATAGTGAGCAGGCGGATTTCGGCCGGCTGGTCCGGTGGGATGAACGCGGTCAGCTCCAGCTCGACGGGGTCGCGTCGAGCCCGAAATGTGGCGTAGCCGCGGCCGTAGACGACCTCGTGCACGGCGTCGGCACGCCGCTGTGGGATCAGGGTCGGCGTATCGATCCGGCCGGTGTCGAGATCCACGACATAGAGGGCGGTGCCCGGAATCTGGGCCGGTACGGTATCCAGCGCAAATGGCGTCAACGCATTCTGCTGGGCATTGCCGGCAAAGGAGAAGATCTCACCATCGTTATGCAGCACGGCGCCGTGGCCCAGAGGGTTGGCCATAACGTGCGCCCATGGGCGCGGCGTGGTGCCGGTGATGACGAGCTCGGTACCGTCCGCCGTGAAGTGGTGCGGCAGGGCAGGCGCTGTCGGCGAACGCAGGCTGCTATCCAGCATCCGTGTGCGAGCGAACGTGGTTGCGAGCTGTGCCGGCTCGGGCGGAGAGATGCCTAAATGGTGCGCGATCCGCACGGCGGCCACGGTCTCGTCGGCGGCATAGCCATCGACGACCTTGAGCTCGACTGTTCCGCGTGGCGGCAGCTCAACGACCACCTGAAGGCTGGCGATAGGATCGAAGCTGTAGAGCAGTCCCTCGTCGGCCACGTCCCGCAGCCGACCGGTCGCCAGAGCCGCCGGATCCGCCAGAGTGCCTTCGCCGATGAAGCAGGGTCGTGCATCCTGATAGCCCACCAGGCGCACGCCCGCTCGGCTCATCGCCCCCACGGCGTGGAAAGCGACTTCGCGCGCGAACGGATAGCCACCATTCGGCCCATGGGCAGGCTTGATAAGTCGGTTGCGGGCGATGATGGCGCCAAGTGCCCGCACGAAGCAGGTGCCGACATGTAGCGCATGGTAGGATGGTGTACGCCGATAGCCATCCCAGCCGGCGATGGCCAGTTCCTGATAGGTGGTAAGTTCGATTGTCCGCTGGATGTCGCTGTCGTTGTGCAGGCGGATGCTCCAGGTTTCCAGCGGCTCGTTGGCCGCGACCTCGACCACCGCCTCCACACGCACGTCGTCCCGATCGTTGGAAAGGCGAAGGGACGTGGGGCTCGGCTGCTCGACGCTGAAGCTGCTGCCGGCATGGCGGCGGGGCTGCCATCCCAGGGACCAGGCCATGCCAGGGGTCTGCTCGGGGCCACTCAACTCGCGGAAGTAGAAGAACTTGCCGGTGAGCTGGAGCCGATCGTTCGAGCGGCGCGTCAGGTCGAGTTCCGGGCTCCGATGCCCGATGCGCAGGGTGCGGCTGAAGCTGCGGCCGTCGGCCGACATTTCCAGCGTGTAGCTGCCGTTGCTGATCTGGAATCGACGCTCTGGCGTCCATGGCAATGTCGGGGATATCGCTGGTGCCGACGTATTGCTGGCGCCACGCGTCCGCCAGCGCACCACCATGGCCACGAGCAAGGCCACGCCGGCGCACAGAGCATAGCCGAACAGGACGGTCGTCACCGGCGGCAGCAGGCCGGGCGCCGACGCCGACTGCAATCGCTCGGCCTCGCCCCAGACGTAGTCCCACTCGGTGCCGCGCGGGATGTAGAACGGGATCAGCAGCGGGGCCCATGTCCCGAACCGGCGCAGCGCGTCCGGTACCACGCGCGCACGGCCGCCATGGCCGATCCACCGTGCCGCCCGCTCGTCGCCGAGATCGCCGCCGATGAACGAGAGGTTCACCAACGTGGCGACGCGCAGGCCCATATGGTCGAACCAGATCAGTACCCGGAACCAGTCATAGGCCAGCAGGCCGAGGAAGACCTGCAAGCTCCAGGTGCGAAAGGCCTCCGGGGAGAGCCACCAGGCCTGCGCCGTGGCGACGGCGGTACGGACGGCACCATCCTGATTGTACCAGGTCGGGTCCGGCGCCATGCGCAAGAACGAGTAGATCACTGGCGCCATCCACAGGCCCCAGCGAAGAACCCGGATCGCCTGCTCCACTAGGCCCACAAGTCCGGCAATGCTGAGCAGGTTTCGAACCGGCCCCAGGCTCCGCTGCAGCAAGGCGGTCAGCAGCACAAGGTTGATGCTGAACAACGGCGCTGCCAACGACCAGTTGATCACGCCGGACAGGGATTCGTTGTACAGCAGACGGACGCCGCCTTCGGCGGGACCCAGGCTCAGCGCGCCCCATTTGCTGAACAGCGGATAGATGACGTAGTCCGGCGCCGGCGTGTGCACGACGGCGTAGGCGGCGAACTTGGCGGTGATCACGCCTACCTGGGCCGTATCGAGATACCAGGCGACGGCGCCGCCCACGATCCCGCCCAGGATCGCCCCCAACACATAGACTCGCCAGCTCTGCAGAAGCCGACGGTCGCCGTCGCGGATCGCGGCGAGGTCGCGCAACACATCGATGCCCGCATAGGCCAGACCGCCGACCGCGACGCCAAACAGAAAGCGGACGCCGGGCTGCTCCGCCGACAGGTCGAGCGACATCGCGATGCCGGCTCCGAGGCCCACGAGGAGCCCCCGCCAGTAGCTGAGCGGTTGTGCCGCATTCATCCGAAGCCGGCTGATGAAAGGAGCGCTGCCGTCGAAGCTCTCGATGATCGTCTGGCCCAACGGGAACAGCAGCGCTCCCAGAACGGCCGCCGACACGGGTGGCGCCGAAGCGAGCAAGGTCATGGCGGTCGGGCTGTAGACCACCGTGGCCGCCACATGGACCAACAGCATGAAGACGGCGCTGTAGACGGCCCCCTTGGTCGCTCCCTCGCGCCAGTGGCGAAGGCAGGCGTCGCCGGTCGGCCGTCGGCCCCGGATCGCGTCGAGAGCCACGCCGGTGAGCATAAACGTCTGCGCCCAGAGCCCGGCCAGGGCGATCGCCGCCATCGCGGGCACGGCCGGGAGCTGGAAAATCGACGGGAGTGCCGCCATGGCCTTCGCCACTGGCGCGAGGG
>JAPJRA010000130.1:0-1861 GCA_030824835.1 Geminicoccaceae bacterium
ATCGTAGGGCTCGCGCAGGTCCAGCCAATGGGCGGCAAACGGCTCGGTCATGCGGCGAAGACCTTCAGCGCGTGTTCGACCTGGGCCGCCGTATCCTTCCAGGTCGGCAGGCTCCGGCGCGCCACCAACGCACCATGGCGAAGCGAGGATGCGAGCTCCGGCTCGGTGAAGAAACGGCGCAAGGCCTCCGCCAGCGCGTTCACGTCCTCGACCGGCACGAGCAGGCCGGCATCGGCCGGCACGGTATCCGCGACGGCACCGCCGCTCGCGGCGACGATCGGCAGGCCGCGCGCCAGCGCCTCGGCCAGCGCCATCCCGTAACCCTCGTAGAACGAGGCCGAGACGCACAGATCCGCGCCGTCGTAGAGGGCGGCAAGCTCGCTCGCGTCCAGCTCGCCGGCGAGCCGCACCCGCGGGTCGAGCGCGTGCTCCAGGATGAGCGCCTCGACCGCCGCCACCGTCGCCGGCTCGCGGGTCAGGCTGCCCGCGCAGACGAGACTCCAGTCGAGGTCGCGCAGCTCCGCCAGGGCCTCGATCAACACCAGATGGCCCTTGCGCGGGGTGATCGTGCCGACGCAGATCATGCGGCAGCCATGGCCGCTGGAGCCGCGGGCGACGGGTACCACGTCGGTACCGGGCAGGGACACGGTCAGCTTCGCGGGCGGCACCCCGAACAGCTCGGTCAGCGACGCCGCCGTGCGCGGGCTGGTCACGATCACCGCGCGGGCCGACGCCAGGGCCGCGCGCTCGCTCGCGGCGAGCGCCGCTGATTGTGCCGCCGTGAGGCCGGTCTCCAGGCACAACGGATGGTGGACTAGCGCCACGAGGTCGAGCCGGGCGGCAAGCGACCGCGCGAGATCGGGCATGGCACCCAGCGCCAGCCCGTCGACGAGCACCGTGCTACCGGTGGGCAACTTACCCAGCGCCGCCGCGCTGGCGGCGAGGTCGGCCGCGGCCGGGAACGGGTACCCGTCCGGCAGGCTCAGGCGGTCCACCCGCCAACCGCGCGCCTCCAGCTCCAACGCCAGACGGCGGTCGTAGAGATAGCCGCCGGTGCGGCTTTCCAGATCGCCCGGATAGGCCAGGGTCAGCCGGCGTCCGCTGGTCAAACGGCCTCCTCGTAGGCTGCCCAGGCGATATGGCTCTCCCAAAGCGTGATCTTCATCGACGTGACCCCCTCGCAACCCGGGCCCAGGCGGCCTTCCTTCAGGGCGGCACGCAGACGGTCGAACACGTGCCTGGCCAGGAACTCGGTGGTGGTGTTGATGCCCGAGAACGCCTCGACCGTGTCGAGGTTCCGGTAGTTCAGCTCGGCGGCGATGGCCTTCAGCGCCTCGCCGGCGCGGCCGATGTCGACCACGATGTTGCCCTCCGCCAGCGTCGGACGCCGGAACTCGCAGTCGATGATGAATGTAGCCCCGTGGAGCTTCTGGGCGGGGCCGAACACCTCGCCCTGAAAACTGTGGGCGATCATGATGTGGTCGCGGACACCGACACTGTACATGCGCTCTGTTCCCTGGGTCATGGATGAGGCTTCGGATAGACGATCCGCACGCAAAGCGCACCGCCCGGTTCGCAGGCGAGATGCGGCATGGCGGTCGGCAGCTCGTCGAACGTGATCTCGGCGGTGATCAGCCGGTCCAGCACCGGGTCGCAGAGCAGGTCGAGGGCTTTGGCGAGACGCCGCGCGTAGGTCCAGCGCGGGCGCATGACCGGCGCCACCTGCCCCACCTGCGAGCTCTGCAGCGTCAGCCGGCGGCTGTGGAACGCCTCCCCGAGCGGCAGCGCCACGTCGGCCGTGCCGTACCAGCTCAGCTCCACGATCCGCGCCTCCATGCCGGCCACGGCCAGCGCCGTCCGC
>JAPJRA010000130.1:1871-2983 GCA_030824835.1 Geminicoccaceae bacterium
ACCGTGGTGGTGAAGAAGGACCCGCCGGCCAGCGCCGTCCGCAGGCCGGCGGGGCTGCCGCTGGCGTGGAGCACAAGGTCCGCATCAGGTGCTAACGCGTCTGGTGCGGCGAAGCCGACCCCGAGGGCGGCGGCGATCGCCGCCCGGCCGGGCGCGACATCCGCCAGCGTGACCTCGGTGCCGGGGATGCGGCCGCACAGATAGGCGACAAGGCAGCCGACCACGCCGGCGCCGACGACATGGATCCGCTCGCCGGCACGCGGGGCCGCGTCCCAGACGGCGTTCAACGCAGTCTCCATGTTGGCGGCGAGCACCGCGCGAGCGGCGGGCAGGCCCACGGGCAACGGCGTCACCGCGGCGCACGGTACCACATAGCCCGTCTGGTGCGGAAAGAGGCAGAAGACCTCACGCCCGACAAGGCAGCGGTCGCCGGCCTCGACCACGCCGACATTCGCGTAGCCGTACTTGACCGGGAAGGGGAATCGACCCTCCTGGAACGGTGCCCGCATGACGTCGTGCTGGCTGGGCGGGACCAGGCCCAGCGCCACCAGCGCCTCGGTGCCACGGCTGACGGCGGAGTAGAGACCGCGCACGCGGACCTCATCCGGGCCGGGCGCCGGCAGGTCGCAGGGGCGAAGCTCGCCCTGCCCCGGCCCGGTAACCCAATAGGCCCTGGGGCCGCCGATGTCGCTCATGTGTCGTTCATCCGATGCAGCCTGCCCTGGCGGTTGCCGTCGCGTTCGGCCAGCATATGCAACGAAACGTCGTCGAGGGCGACAAGTGCCCAGCGCTTGACGTCGGCGAGGGGTAGGGTCACCTCGGACGGACAGATGCGGAGGCCGGACATGGCGGATGGGCAGGCGGTTAAGACGATCACGCTGCGCGTCGAGGGCATGGGCTGTGATGGCTGCGTGCGCTCGGTGCGGGACGCGTTGGTCGCGGTTGCGGGTGTCAGGCATGCCGAGGTCGACCTCGGGGAGGGCCTCGACAGGTTCGGGGGCGTGGGGGGGGCCTGGGGGGTTCTCGCCTACTACGCGACCATCCCGCCGGCGCGCACGGCCCCCTCCGCCGCCCGGGCGTGGTTGCGGATCACCCGCAGCATGTTCTCGGCG
>JAPJRA010000130.1:2993-8391 GCA_030824835.1 Geminicoccaceae bacterium
CCAGCTTGGTGGCGGCCGTCGACGAGGCCGGCTACGAGGCCGCGATCGCGTGAGCGGCCAGCGGTTCACCGGCATCCATGCCGTGCTCTACGCGCTGTTCGACCGCGAGGAGCGGCTCGACCGCACCGCGATGAGGCGTCAGGTGGAAGCCTGTGTCGCCGCCGGGGTCGATGGAATCGTCGTGCTGGGTCTGGCGACCGAGGTCGCGAAGCTCACCGAGATCGAACGCCACCGGCTGATCGATTGGGCCGCCGAGGATCTGGCCGGGCGCCTTCCGCTGGGCGTCACCGTCTACGGCAACTCGGCCCAGGAGCAATTGCCGCTGGCGCGCGCCGCCGAAGACGCCGGAGCGGGCTGGCTGATCCTGCAGCCACCATCGGTCGGCAGCCATGCGGCGGGAGAGCTGCTGCGGATGTTCGGTCGCGTCGCCGATGTCGCCTCGGTGCCGGTGGCAATCCAGAACGCACCGGGGCTCATGGGACAGGCCCTCGACGCGGAGGGTATCGGCCGGCTGGTGGCACAGCATTCCGCCATCACCCACCTCAAGGCAGAAATGCCGGTGGTTCAGCTCGGCCGCGTGATCGAGGCCGGTGCCGGGCGGCTGACCGTGCTCAACGGCCAAGCCGGGCTGGAGATGATCGATTCACTGCGCGCCGGCTGCCAGGGCTTCGTGCTGGCACCGGATATCGTCGACCATGCGGTGCGGATCTGGCGGGCGTGGCAGGCGGGCGATGAGGCGGCAGCCGAGGCCGGCTATCGCCTGATCCTGCCGCAGAGCGTGTTCCTGATGCGCGGCATCGAGCATCTGGTTGCCTACGGCAAGCGCATCTTCGCCCGACGCGCCTCACTCGAGGCTCACGACCGGATGCCCGCCGAGGCGGTGACGTCGTTCGGCCTCGCCTGCGTCGAGCGGCATGCAACGGCACTCGGCTCTTTCCCGGCCAACGGTGGCTGATCCCGCAACAAGCGGTTGCCGGTGCCGCCATCGGCGGGCCATGATCGCGACCGATGCTGAACATTGAGAAGCTGAAGGTCGCCTTCCCCACCCGCTCGGGCTTCGTCGATGCCGTGCGCGGCGTCTCGCTGACCGTAGGGCGCGAAAAGCTGGGCATCGTCGGCGAGAGCGGCTCGGGCAAGTCGACCGTCGGCCGAGCGGTGATGGGACTGCTGCCTTCGCAGGCCGTGGTCACCGCCGATGCGCTCCACTTCGAGGGTGTCGATCTGCAGCGGGCGACTCGCGCCCAGTGGCGCAATCTGCGCGGCGGCCGGATCGGCATGGTGCTGCAGGACCCCAAATACTCGCTCAACCCGGTGATGCGCATCGGCGAGCAGATCGCCGAGAGCCTGCGCGACCACCAGCGGCTGCGCGGCCGCGACGCCCGGCACCGGGTGCGCGAGCTGCTGAGCGCGGTGCGCATCCGCGACACCAAGCGGGTGGCCGCGTCGTGGCCGCACGAGCTGTCTGGCGGCATGGGCCAGCGGGTGATGATCGCCATGATGCTGGCCGGCGAGCCGGACTTGCTGATCGCCGACGAGCCGACCTCGGCGCTCGACGTCACCGTGCAGCTGCAGGTCCTGGCCATCCTGGACGACCTGGTCAGCCAGCGGGGCATGGGGCTGATGTTCATCAGCCACGATCTGGAGCTGGTCGCCACCTTCTGCGACCGGGTGGCCATCATGTATGCCGGCCGGATCGTGGAGATCTGCCGCGCGGCTGAGCTGCACGAGGCCAAGCACCCCTACACGCGCGGCTTGCTGGGCTGCCTGCCCCGGCTCGACCGGCCGCAGCAGCGGCTGCCGGTGCTGACCCGCGATCCCGCCTGGCTCGAGGACGGGACTTGATCGAGCTGGAGGGGCTGAGCGTCAGCTTCGGCGAAGGCGCCAAGAAATTCCGTGCCGTCGACCGGGTGAGCTTTCGCGTCGTCCGCGGGTCGGCGTTCGGCCTCGTGGGCGAGAGCGGCTCGGGCAAGAGCACCGTGCTGCGGGCCATCGCGGGCCTGATCGAGAGCTGGTCGGGCAAGATCTTCCTGAGCGGCGAGGAGCTGGGCCGCAGCCGCTCGCGGGCGGAGCGGCGCCGACTGCAGATGGTGTTCCAGGATCCTTACGGCTCGCTGCATCCGCGGCACACGATCGACCGGATCCTGGCCGAGCCATGCCGCATCCAGGGCCTCGATCGACCGGCACGGCGGGTCGAGGCGGCGTTGGAGGAGGTCGGGCTGGGCCCGATTTTCCGCTACCGCTACCCGCATCAGCTGTCCGGCGGGCAACGGCAGCGCGTCGCCATCGCCCGCGCCCTGATCGTCGAGCCCGAGATCGTCCTGCTCGACGAGCCGACCTCCGCGCTGGATGTGTCGGTGCAGGCGGAGATCCTCAACCTCCTGGTCGACCTGCGCCAGCGCCGCGGCCTGACCTACCTGTTCGTCTCGCACAATCTGGCGGTGGTCGGCCACGTCTGCGCGGAGCTCGCGGTGATGCGCCAGGGGCGCATCGTCGAGGCCGTTACCGCCGCCGACCTGGTCGCCGGAACACTCGAGCATCCCTACAGCCGGCAGCTCCTGGCGAGCAGCAAGGGCTACAGTCGCGAAGCAGCGCGGATGGCCGCGGATTCCGGCCTCGGTTAGCCTTGCGGTGGCCGGCGGCCGGGGGCATCCAGTGGTAGGGACGACCTGGTTCCGGCGGTAGGGCAACAGGCATGCGCATCTCATCCCGTCGCGTGGTGCTGGCGGCGATCCTCGCGTTGGTGGCGGGGGCATCGGCCCTGCCTGTGCGGCCGTCCGCGGCGGAGGAAGCCTACCCGAGCCGGCCGGTGACGATGGTGGCGCCCGTCGCCCCTGGCGGGATCCTGGACCTTACCGCACGCCTGCTGGCCGCAGGCCTGGGCCAGGAACTGGGTCGCGAGTTCGTGGTCGAGAACCGTGGCGGCGCCAGCGGCAATATCGGCATCGAGCAGGTCGCCCGGGCCGAACCGGACGGTTACACACTGCTCGTCACCTATTCCGGCTACCAGGTCGCCAACCCCTTCCTGTTCAAGAATCTGGGGTGGGACCCGATCCGGGACTTCGTGCCGATCGGGATGGCGATCAAGGCGCCGCACCTGATCGTCGCGCGCCGGGGCCTGCCGGTGGCCTCACTCACGGAGCTGATCGAGTATGCCCGGGCGCATCCCGGCGCGCTCCGCTTTGGGTCGCCCGGCCGGGGCTCGATCGCCTATATCGGTGGCGTGCAGCTGCAGCAGCTCACCGGAACCAAGATGGTTCCGGTGTTCTACCACGGCGCCGCACCGGCGATGACGGATCTGCTGGCCGGCAACATCGACCTGCTCATCGCGACGCCACCCTCGGCGGCCGGTCCCCTCAGGCAGGGCAGCGTGCAGGGGCTGGCCGTGGCCGGCGACAAGCGCCTGACCATACTCCCGGATATTCCGACCACCACCGAAGCGGGCCTGCCCGGATTGGAGCTGGAGGCCTGGACCGCCGTCTACGCGCCTGCCGGCACGCCGCAGCCGGTCGTCGACAGGCTCGCGGCGGCGATGGAAAAGGTCGTCGACAGTGCAGCGTTCCAGCAGCGGGCGGCGGAGCACGGCACCTATCCGGCGCACATGCAGTCCCAGGAACTGGGCGCGTTCACGCAGGCGGAACTGGACCATTGGGGCGAGGTGATCAAGGCCGCCGGCATCCAGCCCGAGTGACCTCCGCGGATGGAGCGGGAAACGCGAGGCGGCGGATGCTCAGTTCCGGATCGCGTCGGTAAGGATGCCCGCCTCGTGCAGGAAGCTGTCGATCTCCTGCAGTATCGCCGAATGCAGAGCCGGTCGCAGGCGCCCGCTCGTGTCGCCGCCGTCGATGTCGCCGTCGATGCAGAGGATCTCGTCGCCCGGCGCCTCGGCGCGCAGCAGCCCATACGCACCCGGCTTGCACTCACCCATGAAGCTGAAATGGCTGGCGCCGGCGATCTCGACATAGGTGGTCGTGGCCAGCGGCAGGCTTACAGCAAGACGCTGCGATTCGAGGGCGGCGTTCATCTGTGGGTTGCTTCCACCGGCGGCCATGACCAGCACCGGGACCGTAACGGCGCGCAGGCTCTCCGGCGTGAAGCCACCAGTGAAGCCGAGATCGAGCGACACCACGGCCTTGACGCGGGGATCGGCGACGTCCTGCGAGTAGGTCGCGGCCTCGGCGACATCGAGCCGGTGCTGGCGAAGCCATTCGCAGGCGGCGAGATCGGGGTGGTCGTCGCAGTCTCGTGCAGCGAGCGCCGGATCCAGCCGCGCGCCGGCGACGGCCATGGCCGTCTGGCCGCCCATCGAATGACCGATCACCGCGACGCGACGCATATCGAGCAGCTCCTTGAAACCTGCATCGGCGAGCATGGCGTCGATGACGCGGCTGATGTCGCGGGTACGCTCCCAAAGCCTGGGCGTCTCGGCGGATCGCGTGTCCCCGGTGGTGGTACCGGGATGGTTGGGGGCCACGACGATCGCGCCTCGACCGGCGAGCTCGACCGCCAGCCAAGCCTCGTTGCCGCGATTGCCGCCCCAGCCGTGCGACAGCACGATGAGCGGATGGCGCCCGGGCGCCGGCGTCGCGCCGCGGATGGCCTGGAAGCCCACGCGGACGGCGTTCTCCTCGATCCGGGACATGGGCGCGGTGGAGCGTGTCGGATACCAGACGTAGGCCAGCAGAGGTCGGTCGGAGGTCGCATCGTCGACGCGGATATCCCGCACCCCCACGCGGTATGATCCCGGTACGGTGGGCATGGGAGCGCCGCCCAGGTCACGGTCCAACGCCGCGGCGATCATTCCCGCCAACTGGGCATGGAGGGCGTCACGGGCCCGTCCGCCGGCATCGTCGCACAACGCGTCACGGTCTCCCGTCTCCTCCAGGAACGCCCGCGCCCCTGGCTGACATTCGGCGAGAAAGCTGAAATGCACGGCGTCCGCCACCGTCGCGTAGCTAGCACCCGGCACGACGCGACTGATCCAGGCCGAATCGACCGACACAGGAATGTGGCCCGGACGGCCCAGGTTGATGAGCGCCACACGTGCCGACATCGCCTGCAGGCTTTCGGACGTGAGCGCCTGCGCGATGGAGAGGTCGACGGCGACGATCGCCCCGATCCTGGGATCGCGGTTGGACTGCTCGAACCGGGCCGTATCCACGGTGCGGAGGTCGACGCCGCCGCTCGCGAACCAGACGCAGTCCGGCATGGCCGCGTTCTCGTTGCAGTAACGTGCATAGGCCTCGGCCGTCACGCGCGCGCCGCCCAGCGCCAGCACTGTGTGGCCCCCCAGCGAGAAGCCCAGCGCGCCGATGCGGTCGGCATCGAGATGGGATGCCCACATCGGATCCCCGGTCATCGACGTCAGCACGGCGGAAAGATCGGTCGGGCGCTCCCAGAT
>JAPJRA010000131.1 GCA_030824835.1 Geminicoccaceae bacterium
CCCGCTGGTGGTGGCCGATCTCACCCGCGGCACCGGCCGCTTCAACGTCAGCCAGGGGGCCATCGCCACCGCGCAAGGGGTTGGTGCGGCGCTGTCCACCGGCGTGGCCGGATTCATCGTCGTGGGCGCCGGCTACTCGGCGGCCTTCCTGACGCTGGGCGCCATCGCCGGTGCGGGCTTCCTGCTTTATCTGCTGGTCATGCCCGAGACCGCGTCGGCCACCGGCCAGTCGCCGACGCCGGACGTCGCCGCCCCGGTGCCGGCTACGCCGTGAGCGGCGGCGGCTGGCGGGGGATCATCCAGCCGCTGGTGGTCGGCTGCGCCCTGCTGGCCGTGGTCCTGGGGGCCACGACCTGGTTCCTGGCACGCCAGGAGGCCGGCAACGCCGCCATCCGGCACACGCTCACCGTCGACAACCAAGTCTCGGCCGTGCTCTCCCGCCTGCAGGATGCCGAGACTGGGCAGCGTGGCTATCTGCTGAGCGGCGAGGACAGCTATCTCGAGCCCTACCGGGTGGCGGTGGCGGCCCTCGATCACGAGCTCGCGGACCTGCGCACGACAGTGGCGGACAACCCCGCCCAGGTCGAACTCGCCGCCCAGCTGACCACCCTGGTGACGGACAAGCTGGCCGAGCTGCGCGCCACCGTCGAGCAGCGACAGCGGGGCAATGTCGGCCAGGCGCTGGCCCTGGTCCACGCCGGCACCGGCAAGGCGGTGATGGACCAGGCCCGCACGGTGATCGCGGCGATGCGGGCGGAAGAGGAACGGCTCCTGGCCCTCCGGCAGTCGTCGCTGGAGAATGCCGGCCGCTGGCTGCAGCTGGGCATCCTCAGCGGCATCGTGCTGCTGATCCTGCTGGCCGTGGGGGCCGTTCGCGACACCGAGCGCCGCGCAGCACTCGCCCGCTTCCTGCCGGAGGAGGTGGCCCCGCGCCTCGCCGCCGGCGACGCCGGGCTGCGCGAGGGCCGGCGCCAGACCGCCAGCATCCTGTTCCTCGACCTGCGCGACTCGACCGCACTGGCCGAGCGGATGGACCCCAAGCGGCTGCTGATCTTCATCACCTCGTTCCGCCGCCGCGTCATCGCCGCCGCCCGGGCGCATGGCGGCGTGGTCGACAAGTTCATCGGCGACGGTGCCCTGATCGTGTTCGGCGTGCCCGAGGCCAGCTCCAACGATGCCGCCCGGGCCCTGGCCTGCGCGCGCCGGCTGGAGGCGCTGATGGAAGGCTGGAACGCCAAGCGGCGCTTCGACCCACCGCTGCGGATCGGCATCGGGGTGCATTGCGGCGAGATCCTCTACGGCGTCGTCGGCGACGCGAGCCGGCTGGAGCTCACCGTGCTGGGCGACGCCGTCAACGTAGCCGCGCGGCTCGAGCAGGCGACCAAGCGGTGGAGCACGCCGATCCTCGCCTCCGCGGCCGTGGTCGCCGCCGCCGGCGAGGCCGAGCGCTGGTGCGAGGTCAGCGACGAGCCGCTGCCGGGGCGCAGCGAGCGGCTGGCGATCCTGGCCCCGGTCAGTGCGTGGTCAGAGGCTCGGTCTCTGCCGGTGACCGGGCCCGCAGCAACGGCGGCTTGAGAGCTGGGGCCGGCGCCACGGCCGGCCCCGGCCCGTCGTTTCGATCACGCGGCGGCAGCACCGGTCATCACGGCGCGGATCGCCTCGTGCTCCAGCCCGCGCAGGCCGATCACCACCAGCCGCCCGTGCTGCACCTCGTCCGCCCGCCACGGCCGGTCGTAGTAGCGCTCGACGCGCTGGCCCACGCCCTGCAGCACGTGCCGCAGCGGCTTGCCAGCGACGGCGAGGAAGCCCTTGACCCGCAGGATGTCGAAGCGCCCGGCGGCGGCGCGCACGCGGGCCTCGATAATCGCCGGGTCGGCGACCGGCGGCAGGTCGACGACGAAGCTCTCGAAATCGTCGTGACCATGCTCCTCGCCATCGTCGTGGTGGGACGGGCGGCTGTCCAGATCGTCCTCAGCACCGATGCCCATGCCCAGCGCCACGGCGGGATCGACCCGGCCGTGGCTGGTTCGGAGCTGCCGTACACCGGGCCGCAGCTGCGCCCGGACCAGCGCCTCGACCCGGGCCAGGTCGGCAGTCTCCATGCGATCGGTCTTGTTGATCAGCACCAGGTCGGCGCAGCCCAGCTGCTCCTCGAACAGCTCCTCGAGCGGGCTCTCGTCGTGGCTCAGCGCCGGGTCGGCCGCACGCTGCGCCTGGATGGCGGCCGGATCGGTGGCAAAGCGCCCGGCCAGCACCGCCTCGGCGTCGGCCACGACCAGCACGCCGTCGACCGTCACCCGGGCCCGCACCTCGGGCCAGGCAAAGGCGCGCACCAGGGGCTTGGGCAGCGCCAAGCCCGAGGTCTCGATGACGATGTGATCGGGGGCCGGATCACGGGCGAGGATCTTCTGCATGGCCGGGAGGAAGTCGTCGGCCACCGTGCAGCAGATGCAGCCGTTGGCCAGCTCGATCACGTCCTCCTCACGGCAGCCCTCGATGCCGCAGCCGTCCAAGATCGACCGGTCGACCCCGAGATCGCCGAACTCGTTGATCAGGAGCGCCAGGCGGCGGCCGCCGCTGTGCTCGAGCAGATGGCGGATCAGGCTGGTCTTGCCGGCACCCAGGAAGCCGGTGACGACAGTGGCGGGGATCTTCGCGGTCATGAATGGCGAACCTCGGGCAAGGACGGCCTGGCTGCGGCCAGGGCGGCGACGGCAGTGCTGGGCCAGTGGGTGGTACGGCAAAGCAGGTCGACCAGGTGCTCGGATGCCGGTCCCTGCGGCAGGACCTCCGGCAGCAACGCGGCTGCCGCCGCCGCCGGATCGACGCCGTGCTCCAGGCTGACGAGCCAGGCCACGAACACGCGCTCGGCATCGCCGCAGCGCGCGGGTTGGACCTGCAGGAAGGCGCTGATCAGACCGAGCGGATCGGGATCGAACGGAACAGCCGGCATGACGACCTCCACCGGTGCACCCCGCCCGGCTCCATGGGTTGGCTCACGCGACGGCAGGTCTCCTGACTCGCGGGTCACCGCCTCGATCCGCCTTCCCGGGCCAAACAAGCGCCCAGTGGCTTTGTCGGATCTCGGCTCGCCGCTTACAGTTGCGGGGGCAGCGCCGGACTAAGGCCAGAGGCCCGCACCGGCTTCCCTTTCAAGTCCCGATGGACACCGTCACCGGATGAGCATGGGGCAGAAGCGGCGCCGTCGCAAGCGGGACGGACGGCCCCCTTGCGCGAGCTGGAAATGGCGCAGCCGCTCTCCCAGGGTAGCCGCCAGCTAGTGGCGAGCAGCCTCGCCAATACCTCAAATCACTGGACCGGCTTGATGGCCGATGCGCAGCGATAGTCTCGTCGACACCGAAATTGCTGGAAGAGCAGAGCCGATGGCTGCGACCGGACCCGATCTTGCACTGACCACCGACCTACCGGAACTCGGCCTGCCGATGGTCTATTTCGATGCGGCAAAGCTGTTTCCGACGGACCGGGTGGCGCGACAAGCCGCGATCGTGAGCACGCTGCCCGCCTTGGCTCGGATGGTTGCACCAGAGGATGAGCAGAACCTTCCGCAACTCAGCCACGAGGGAGAACGGGACCGCGCCGACATGCACCGCCGCGTACAAGCCAAGCTAGCGGAGCTGGGTGGTGAAACGGCAATCGAGCAGGCTCGAGCTCTTCAGTCCCGCGATCACGGGCGCAACGACCCCACCTCAAAAGGACCCGGCCCACAGTTTCTCGTCACGCGTCGATCGAGGCGCTTTCGGACTGCTGGTGGTCAACCTGTCGAGGGCTGGATCGTGGGCAACTATAGCACCAAGATGCAGCATTTACGGCTCGCTGGGCGCATTCTCGAGTTGATGATCCGAACGAATTGCTCCCACGAGCAGGCTCTTATTCGCGCGACTGACGAACCGTCGGGACACCTCGTGACCGGCCGAACGGTTTCGCACCCTCGTCAAGCCCATAGCATTTGGCAGACGTTCAAGAGCGTGGCGCACTTTGAGACAGCCCGCCGTCTGCTGCGCGGCAGCCGTTCTTTGGGCGAAATCCTGGCAGCATCCGACGTCATTCGAAGCTGGCTCCTGGATTATCGGACGCGGCAGAAGGGGCGGCCGGTACCCCTGACGACGGAGAGCGAGACCTTTCGCATTCCGGCGGCTTGGGTCCCCTACCTCCCGAAGGCTGTCCTGGAGCCTGACCGAAGTGGACACGTCGTGGCGCGTTGCTCTTGGCCAGCCGCGACGACTGTAAGCGATTCGCAGGTGCCGGCAGCTGAATCCGAGGCTTTCATGCGTGCCGTGCGCAGCACGCGCGTGTGGAGCATCTCGCTCCCTTTGGCGGGGTCGGGTCCTTGAACGCAAATCAGTTTCGTCGTTGGCTTGCTCGGCAGGGCTGCTCGTTCGAGAGCAAGCGCGCCGGCTCCGGTCATCTCATCGTGCGGCTGGGCGACCGCAAGAGCTAGTTGCCGACGCATGGCGGGAACAAACAGCTTGGTACCGGGCTAATGGAGAAGATAAAGAAGGATCTGGGTCTCAAGTGAGGGCGTGGCCTTGCTCGGCTATCCAATCGAGTTGACAGCGGATGATAATGGTACCCTGCTGATCACTTGCCCCGACCTGCCCGAGGTGACGAGCTTCGCGGAGGACGAGGCTGAAGTACGACTGCGGGCCAAGGATGCCATCGAGGAAGCGCTCGCCCACCGAATCGCGGATGGTGAGGAAGTCCCGAGCCCGTCGCCGGCCCGAGGTCGCTCGGTGGCAGCCCTGCCGACACTCTCGCAAGTAAAGGTCGAGCTCTATCGCACCATGCGCGCCGAAGGTCTGTCGGCGCGCGGGCTGGCCGAACGGCTGGGGCTGCAGCCGAGTGCCGCGGAGCGGATGCTGGACCTCAACCACGCGACGCCGATGCCCCAGCTCGATGCGGCGTTCCGAGCCCTGGGCAAACGCCTGAGCATCGAGGTCCGGGCCGCCTGAGCTCGCGGAGCGCTGTGGCTCAGCGCTGGAAGTCCAGCCCCATCTCGCGGTAGCGCTCGGGGTCGTCGAGCCAGTTCTCGCGGATCTTGACGAACAGGAACAGGTGCACCCGCTTGCCCAGGATCCGCTCCAGCTCGTGCCGGGCGCCCTCGCCGATGGCCTTGAGCTGCTGGCCCTTCTTGCCGATCAGGATCGGCTTCTGGCTGGAGCGCAGTGCGTAGATCGTCTGGTCGATCCGCACCTCGCTGCCATCCGGCGCCTCGGCCCAGCCTTCCGTCTCGACCGTGATGCTGTAGGGCAGCTCCTGGTGCAGGCGGTGGAAGATCTGCTCGCGGGTGATCTCTGCCGCGAGCGCCCGGTCCGACAGATCGGAGAGCTGATCCTCGGGGAAGAGCCACGGCCCCTCGGGCATGCTGCGGACGACGGCCGCCATCAGCCCATCGCACCCTTCCCCGTCGAGAGCGGAGACGATGAAGGTCTCCGCGAACGGATGGGCGGCGTTGGCGGCCTCGATCAGCGGCAGCGCCTTGTCGGGGCTCACCTGGTCGATCTTGTTGATCACGAGGAAGGCCCGGCGCTTCTCGCGCTGGAGCTGGGCCAGGGCCAGCCGGGCGTTGGCATCGATGCCCTTGCGCACGTCCAGCAGCAGCAAGGCCAGGTCGGCGTCGGCGATACCGGTGGCGGCCGCCCGCACCATGGCGGTCTCGAGCCGACGCGACGGCGCGAAGATGCCCGGCGTGTCGACGAACATCACCTGACACCCGTCCCTGATCGTGATGCCGATGACGCGCCGACGGGTGGTCTGCACCTTGGGCGATACGATCGAGACCTTGCTGCCGACCAGCCGATTGAGCAACGTCGACTTGCCGACATTGGGGGCGCCGATGATCGCGACGAAACCGGCTCGCGTGGTCACGGGCTCATCCATCGGCGGCGCCCGTCACCTGCCGCAGCATCAACCCGGCCGCGGCCTGCTCGGCGGCCCGCTTGGTAGCGGCGGCAGCCGACAGGGCGGGTTGGTCGGCCAGCGTGACTTCGACCGTGAATGTCATGGCGTGTGGCGGTCCTGCGGTAGCGACGACAGAGTAGACGGGGCGTTCCAGACCTCGTGCCTGGGCCCATTCCTGCAACGCCATCTTCGCATCGCGCGGCGCCGATTGCACGGACTCGATCAGCGGCTGCCAATGTCGCGCCACGAACGTCCGGGCCGCCTCCAGACCGCCGTCGAGATAGATAGCCCCGATCAATGCCTCGCAACTGTCGGCGAGCAGAGCCGGCCGCATCGCACCACCCGACTCGACCTCGCTCGCCGCCACGAGCAGCCACCGCCCGAGAGTCAGCCGCGCCGCCACCTCGGCCAGGCTCTCCTTGCGCACCAGGGCGACATGCCGGTGCGTCAGGGCCCCTTCGGCGTCGCCTGGGAAGCGCTCGATCAGCAGATGCGCCACGACCAGACCCAGAACCCGATCGCCCAGGAACTCGAGCCGCTGATAGCTGCGTCGCCCGTCGCGCCGCCCGCCCCGTCCCGGATGTACCGAGCTCGCGTGCGTCAGCGCCTCCTCGAGCAGAGCCGGGTCCTTGAATCCGTAGCCGAGCATCGATTCCACTTCGGCCCGGCGCTGGGCCGGCAGGCGCGGGCGCATGCGTCAGTGAATGAGGTTGAACAGGCGCCCGTAACGAATGCCCCAGGGCCAAGTCCACGGCTGCCAGAAACTGGCTTGGCTGTTGACCGAGAAGAACAGCACCTCGGCCCGGCCGATCAGATTCTCGACCGGAATGTAGCCGACATTCTCGACGCGGCTGTCCAGCGAGTTGTCGCGATTGTCGCCCATGGCGAAAACGTGCCCGGGCGGTACCAAGTAGATGCCCGTGTTGTCGAGACTGCCGTTCGGCGTGAGATCGAGGATCAGATGCCGTCGGCCTTCCGGCAGCTGCTCCTGCAGCATCGGCACCGCCACCGTGCGGCCGTCGAAATCCTCGTCGAAGTCGCCCACACGTTCCAGTTGCACTGGCGTCCCGTTGATCTGCAGCACGCCATTCAGAACCTGGATACGGTCTCCCGGCAGCCCCACGACCCGCTTGATGTAGTCGGTCTTGTTGTCGCTGGGCAGCTTGAACACGACGACGTCACCACGCTCGGGCAGTCGCTCGAAGATCCTCCCCGAGAACAGCGGCAGTCCGAGCGGCACGGAGTAGCGGCTGTAACCGTAGGCGAATTTCGACACGAACAGATAGTCGCCGACCAGCAGAGTCGGCTTCATTGATCCCGACGGGATGTTGAACGGCTCGAACAACAGCGTGCGCACCACCAGCGCAATCACAACGGCGTACACCAGGGTCTTGAGGGTTTCCCTGATCCCGCCACTCTTCCGTTCCGGCATCACCAACGACTCGCGCATATTCTCTCTGTCCGATGGAAGCCCCGGGCCCGTCGACCGATGGCTTTGACGCCCTGTCCATCGCTGGGATGCCGTGAGACGGCCAGATTCAGTGGCCGCGAGCGCAGGGCAAGCTAGCGGAGGGGCACCGCAACGTAAAGGCAACGCTTGGCACCCATTGCGTCACCCAGTAGGCACGGCAGTGATGATCACGATGGCCTGTGCCAGGGGCGGCTCATCCGTGAGGCTGACATCGATTGCGGCGCGGGTGCCAGCCGGCGTCATCGCGATCAGCTGGGCGGCGGCCCCACCGGTCAGGGCCAGCGTCGGCTTGCCGCCCGGCAGATTGATCACGCCGATATCGCGCCAGTAGACACCCGAGCCGAACCCGGTGCCCAGCGCCTTCGACAACGCTTCCTTGGCAGCATATCGCCGGGCATAGGAGTGGGCACGATTGGCCCGCCGCTCCGATTTCGTCCGCTCCAGTGGGGTGAAGACGCGCTCGATGAAGCGGTCACCGAAGCGCTCGAGGGTGCGCTCGATACGACGAATGTCGATCAAGTCACTGCCGATGCCGATGATCATGACGCCGCGAGCCTCCGCCGCGGGAAAAGTCGAAGCGGCTCCATCGCACGTTCCGGCATCGGCGTCGAGGCGCCGACGCACATGGCTGCGGTTCACGCGCGCGCACGTATCACCCGCCGAAAGGCTACCGCCTCGGCAATATGCGACTTGCGGATCGCCTCACTGCCGTCCAGGTCGGCGATCGATCGCCCAACCTTGAGGACGCGATGATAGCCGCGGGCACTGAGCTGCAGCTGCTGCGCGGCCCGTCGCAACAAGCCGCGCGCCGGCTCGTCGCAGAGTGCCGCGGCTTCCAGGAGCTCGCCGTCGGTCTCGCTGTTGGTGCGCAGCTCGGGCCGGCCCAGGCCGGCCAGACGATCGGCCTGCAGCACGCGGGCGGCGGCCACCCGGGCGGCCACCTCGGCCGAGCCCTCGCGTGGCGCCGGCAGTGTCATGT
>JAPJRA010000132.1 GCA_030824835.1 Geminicoccaceae bacterium
GGGTCATCGAGGTGCGCTTCACCTCGCGCGATCCGCGCCTCGCGGCCGCGGTCGCCGACCAGATCGTCACTTCCTATGTCGGCCGCCGGCGCGAGCTGCAGCTCGCCGCCAGTCAGGAAACCAATCGCTGGCTAAACGAACGGCTGCGTCCGATGGAGGCGGAGGTCCACGCTGCCGAGGAGGAGCTGCAGCAGTTCCGGGAACAGATGGTTCGAGACCATGATCCGGATCTCGACCTTGTCGATCAACAGCTGACCAAACTCGGCACGCTCGTCGTCGAGGCGCGCGCCGATCTCGACAGCCGGAAAGCCGAGCTCAGCCGGATCGAGGCCGCGGTGACGCAGACGAACGAGCTCACCTCCCTCTCGCTGTTCGATTCGCCGACCCTGGAGCGACTGAGGGCGGAGCTCATCGTGCTGCGCCAGCGCAAGGCGGAGCTGGCCCGGACCTTCGGCGCCAAGCACCCCCAGTCCATTGAGCTCGACGGCGAGTTGCAGCGGATGGAGCAGCAGATCCATGCCGAGGTCCTGGACGTCGTCGCCGGAACGCGCACCAAGGTGACTATCGCCGAGGACCACCTGCGATCGCTGCTGGCGGACCTGAACCGGTTGCAGCAGCAGCGGCTTACCGCGACCCGCGCGCAGATACGGCTGGACGCCCTGCAACGCGCGGCGGAAGCGCGGCGAACGGTGCTCGCCGCGTTCCTGCAGCGCGAGCGCGAGACGGCCCAAATCACCGACGAGCAGCCGCAGGCGCGGATCGTGTCGAACGCCTCGGTTCCGGCCAACAGCTCGCAGCCTAAGTTTCTCCTTCTGTTTGTCGGCGCCATCGCCGTCGCCGGTCTCGCCGGCGTCGGCGGGGTGCTCGGCGTCGAGAACGCCCGCCGCACCGGCTTTCTCAGTCTCGACGAGGTCGAGGACGCGTACGGCCTGCCGGCACACGCCGTCGTGCCCGAGCTTTCCCGCAAGCAGCTTCGCCGCGCCGGGGGCAATCTCGTCACCGATGCCATCACCCGCGACGACAGCATGCCCAGCGAGGCGCTGCGCGCGGCGGCCCTGGGCATCGTCGGCGCCGTGCGGACGCGCGGCTACTCCTCGACCGTGCTGTTCACGTCGGCCATGCCGCAGGAAGGCACCAGCTCGATCGCCGCCGGCACTGCCGTGGCACTCGCCTCGTTCGGCTGGCGCGTGCTCATCATCGACGCCGATCCGCACCGACCCCGGGTAGCCGGGCTGCTGGGCATCGCGCGGATCGTGAGCCTCGCCGATCTGGGCGGCCATGGCGCCCGGCCGAACGACCTCGTCCAGTCGAGCCCGCTCGACAACCTCAACGTCATGACGCTGGGCGTCCACAGCCAGGACATGGCGCGCAGCCTCGTCCGCTCCGATGTCCTCAAGTCTGTCATCGATCATCTCAAGCGGCGCTACGACTTCGTCCTGATCGACGCGCCGCCGGTCCTGACCGTCGCGGACACGCGGCTGCTGCTCGCCATGACCCACCATTGCGTCATGGTCGTGCGTTGGAACCGCACCAGCCGAAAGGCCGTCGACCACGCGATGCAGCAGCTGGCCGACGCCGGCGGGCTGACGTCCGGTGTCGTCCTGAACCGGGTCGATGTCCGCCGGATGGCCGCTTTCGACTGCACCGAGGCGCACATCATGGCCGATGCGTCCTACCGGCGGCACTTCGCCATCGGGAGGCGGGCGTGAGCGTCGCTGGTGCGGGATCGCGTGCCGCCGCCACGCGACTGATGATCTATGCCGGCGTCACCGTCGCCGCAGCCCTGTCGACCTTCCTGACCGGGCCGGTCATGGTGCGGCTGCTGGGCCTTGAAGGCTTTGGCACCTGGTCGCTGATCGAGCCACTGGTGCTGACCGCCGCCTCGCTGGCACTGCTCGGCATCGACCACGGGCTTATCAAGCAGGTCTCCCTCGACGGCGGCGAGCTGCGCTCGGCCCTTGGGCGCCTGCTCGTTCCGGGCGCGCCCCTGCTGCTCGCGGTGGCGATCGCCGCCGGCACCGCGATCGCCTTCACGCTGCTGCACCTGCATGCCGCCCCGGCCCTTGCGGCGCTCGTTGCCGCCGAGGCCTTGCTCGGCCTGCTGCTCTTCGGCTGCCGGGCGGAAAACCGGTTGGGACCCTACGCCATCGGGCAGGCTGGGCGCACCGTGCTTCTCCTTGCCACACTGTCCGCGCTCCTGCTGTGGGCGGGACCCGCACGGCTTTCGATCATGGACGTCCTGCTGCTCCGCCTGCTGATCGCAGCTTCCCTCGCGGTCCTGCTCCTCGGGTTGCTGCGACCGTCTCCAGTTGGCGATCTCGCCGCCTACACGGATGCCGTCCGCTACGGCGGCTTCATCCTGCTCACCGGCCTGCTGGCGCAGATCACCGAGAACAGCGACCGCTTCCTGCTGGCGTGGTTCGGCGACCGCGAGCTGGTCGGCGGCTACGTGGTCTACGTCAAGCTCACGGCGTTCGTGGGTCAGGGCATCACCACGCCGTTCATGCTCTGGTTCCCGGTCGAGCGTTTCAGGCATCTCAACGATCCGGACGGCGGGGTCGACTTCTTCAACGCCGCCGCCTACGTCCTGCTTGCGCTGATGCTCGGCGTCGCCGGCGGCGTCGCGCTGTTTGGGCGCGAGCTCGTAGCGCTGTTCGCGCCCTCCTTGCCCTACGATGCCTGGACGCTGCTCGTGCTGCTCATGGCAATCGTGCTCACGGGCATGTCCTACCCGCTGAACGTGGGCCTGCTGAAGCCCGGCCACACGCACCGCAACCTCTATCCGGTCGGGATAGGGGCACTGGCCATGATCGCAGGCGGCGCGACCCTGATACCGCTACTCGGCACGAACGGCGCTGCGCTCGCGAAGCTGATCGGCGCGGGTGTCACCCTTGCCACCCTGATCGTTCTTTCCCAGCGTGTGCATCCTGTCGCGTTCGGCTTCGGCAGAATGCTGGTGCTGGGCCTCGGCGTCGCCGTTCTGATGCTTCTGCTGGGACCCGGACCGGGCAGCGGATGGCCGCTCGCGCTCCGCGTCGGCATCTTCTTTGTCGGCATGCTGGCGACGGTCGCGGCGACGCTGGATGGGCGCCTCGTCCGCCGGCTGGTCTCCCTGTCGGGCCTCGGATCGCCGGCCGATGGCATCAGGTCGCCATGCCGGCGCGAACTGGTCGGATGATCGCGCTCGCTGCCCGGGGTGAACGGAAGGGGCCGGATGTGCCGCGGCGCCGCTGGTCGCGCTTTCGCCACCGTGCCGACCCCGCTTGCCGTGGCATCGTCATCCCCCACATGGCGCTGCTCTGCATCGCCATGGCCGGGCTCGCGGTCGACCTGCCTCTCGTCGCGCCGGATTCCGGCGCGACGAGTATCATGCTGCTGGAAGCCATCGTCTGGCCGCTGTTCGGCGTCGTGCTCCTGAACGACGTCGCCCATCGCCGGCTCGACATCGTCATCGCCGGTTGGAGGCTTTTTCCCGAACTGTTCGTTTACCTCGCCTGCTGCGGCATCGCGGCCATCCTGGCCGCCGGGATCATGGGCAGCAGCGATACCATCGGCAAGATCAAGAACATGCTGCCGGGCATCCTCCTCTGCATGCTCATGGCCCGCACTCTGTACACCACTCGCCAGATCGTCGGCGTCGTGGTGATCTTTCTCCTGGGCACGGCCGTCAACGCGGCACTGGGCATCGTGCAGTTCGTCACCGGAAGCTTCTACTTTGTGCCGCAAATTGCCAACAACATGTGGAAGACCGATCTTCAAGGCAATGTTCTGAGCAACACGACCAACGGCCTCACCAATACGCCGAACAACCTAGCGGCGCTGCTCGTTCCAGGCCTCGTGCTGGCAATCACACTTCTGATCTCACCCGAGCTCCGCCGCCGTCCCGCACTGGCGCTGCTGCTGCTCCCTCTCATCGCCGTCCTGAGCCTCGGGCTCTATCTCACCTTCAGCAAGGGGGGCCTCATCTGGGCCGTTCTGGGTATTGCCGTGGCCCTGGCCCCTGCACCCCGATGGCGCCTGACGCTCGGGATCCTCGCCGTCGTCGTCGGCGTGATCGCAATACTTGCAATTGCTTCGCTGAAGTCCGCGAGCGACGGCGCCGTCGCGGTCGATACGGTCACCGCCCGCGTGCTTCTGTGGGAGGCGACGGAAGGTGCTATTGCCGACAGTGTATATGCCTGGTCGTTCGGCAGCAGCACATCCATGGTGCAATACGCCAATTCCACCCATGCTCAGTGGGGGCTGCCGGTATCACACAATACCTGGATCGATCAGATTGTGTTCTTCGGTCTGCCCGCATTGGCCCTCTACGTGATCTTCTGGCTGAGTGCCTTGCGACGGATGAGCGCCGCGCAGGCGGCCACCCAGAGCCTGAATGGCACGCTGCTCCGTGGAATCGTGGGCGGCCTCATCGCGCTGGCGGGCATCCTCTTCTTTGAACCGCGCGCGGATGGCGTCTTTCAGACGGGTCAGATCTTCGTCTTGATGACGCTGGGTCTTTGTCTCACCCGTCAGGTATGGAGCGACGAGCGGTGCCCCGCGCGCCTGCGGTCGGTAAATTGGGGACGACGATGCGCATAGCCGTTTTATTTGACGATGCTTACGGTGGTCGAGGGGGAATAGCGCAGTTCAACCGGGATTTCATCGAAGCCTGCGCTGCCGCGGAAGATTGTGCCGAGATCGCCCTGTTCCAGAGAATTGGCGCGCTCGAGGCGCCGCAGGCGCCGCCCCCTCGGGTCCGCTATGCGATCCGCCCGCCTTCCACGCCCGGCTACGGGCGCCTCGTCAGCCTCCGCTATTGCGTGCTGACGTTGCTCCAGGTTTGCCGTGAGCGCTTCGATCTTGTGGTCTGCGGTCACCTCTACCTGCTGCCGCTGGCCATCGTCGTCGCCACCATCACCCGCGCGCAGCTCGTTACGGTCATGCATGGTGTCGAGGCATGGGCGCCGAGCCGGCATCGCCTCGCCGACCTCATAGCCCGACGCACCCGCAACTTTCTCAGTGTGAGCCGGTACACGTTCGACCGCTTCCTGGCCTGGTCCGGCAATACCACGAGCCGCGTGTTCGTGGTTCCCAACACCGTGCAGCTCGACCGCTTCGCACAACCAGGCGACACCGGGCAGCTCGCGGCCCGCCTCGGCCTCGAAGCCAGGCAGGTGATCTTCACGCTCGGCAGGCTTTCGAGCCTCGAGCGGTACAAGGGTTACGACGAGATCATCGAGGTGCTGCCGCGCGTGCGGGAAATATTCCCGGATGTCGTCTACATCCTCGGCGGCGATGGCGACGACCGCGCCAGGTTGATGGCCAGGGCCTCGCAGCTGGGTGTCGGTGACGCGGTCGTCTTTCCGGGCTATTTGCCCGAGGCCGACAAGCCACTCTACTACCGACTGGCAGACGTCTTCCTGCTGGCCGGCCGAGGGGAAGGTTTCGGCATCGTCCTGCTCGAGGCTCTCGCCAGCGGCTGCCCGGTCATCGCGAGCCGGGTCGATGCGTCCGCCGAAGCCGTCCTGCATGGAGAGCTCGGCGCCCTGGTCGATCCCGGAAATCCGGACGAGCTCGCCGGGGCCATCATCGACGCGCTGCGCGCCGGACGTCACCCGGCCGTGCCGGAGGCACTTGCCTATTTCGGCAAGGACGCTTTCGGCAGACGTGTCCAGGAGATGCTGCGTCGCTTCGCACCGGCCGTGCCCGCCGTGGAACCGGCGCGGCACAGCGGCATCGAGGCCAGACGATGACGCCCGCACCCGGCTCGGCCGACCGGCCCTTGCGGCTGTGTCTGGTGACGAACTTCAACACCTTCTACCGCAACGGCGTGTTCGAGCACATCGCCCGCTTGGTCAGCACCAGATTCCTGTTTTTCTCCAAGGGTTCCGAAAGCTATTGGCTGGCCGAGCACGGCGTCTGGCGCGGCGAACTCCCGCACACCTATCTCGACGGATTTGAGCTTGCCGGCACACGGATCACGCCGACCCTGCCCTGGCATCTGCTGCGGGCGCCCTACGACGTCTATCTGAAGTGCATCAACGGCCGCTTTGCCCTGCCCGTCACGTACCTCGTGGCGCGCCTGCGTCGTCGACCTTTCGTGCTGTGGACCGAAGTGTGGATGCGCTACCGCACGCGCGCGCATCGTGCCGTCTACCCGCTGACGCGGCACATCTACCGCCATGCAGACGCCATCGTCGCCTGTGGCGAACATGTGGCGGCATTCCTGCGGACCGAAGGGGTGGATCCGGCGCGGATTTTCGTGGCCCGCCACGCCGTCGACAATCATGCCTACTCCCGCCCTGTCGACCCGAGCGAGGTCGCGGCGCTGCGCGACCGGCTGGAGATCGGAGCGGAACAGAAGGTCATCCTCTTTCTTGGCCGGCTGACCGAGGTGAAGGGGCTACCCTACCTGCTCGACGCTTTCGCCGAGGTGGCGCGCAAGGATTGTGTCCTCGTCTTCGCCGGCACTGGCTCCGAGGAGCAGGCACTGCGAGCCCAGGCAGAGCGGCTCGGCATCGCCGATCGCGTGCGCTTCGCCGGCTACGTCGAGGCGACGTCCACGGTACTCTATTACGCGCTGGCCTGGGTGCTGGTGCTGCCGTCGATCGAGCTCGACCACATCAAGGAGACCTGGGGTCTGGTCGTGAACGAGGCATTCAACCAGGGCGTTCCGGTCATCGCCACCGACGCCGTCGGCGCAGCCGCCGGCCGCCTCGTCGATCACGGCGTGACCGGCTTCGTCGTGCCAGAGCGTGACAGCGGCGCGCTGGCGCAGGCAATTGCCACCCTGCTCGAGGATACGGCCCTGCGCGACCGCATGAGCCGGGCCTGCCGCCAAGAGATCGCCCATTGGACGCAGGAGGGCATGGCCCGGGCGTTTGTGGCGGCGGCCCGGTACGCACACCTGGAACGCCACGGTGCGAAGGCAGGATGATGGAGTGGGTGCCTGAGCGAACCACCGCAACGGTTACGAGACTGAGGTTACTCCTATACCGCGCCATCACCTTTGCTGGTCGATTCGGATTCAAATGAGGAGGCGGAACATATTAATGACAAACTCGGTCGTGAAATATGTTCCTGTTATCGTGGCAGTCTTACTTATCGCCTATGCTTTGATTTTGCAACCAGAACTATGGCCAATCGATCATCTATACGACGCCCTGATCGCGACGTCGTCCTTAATTGTTTTGGCTACTTTTCTGGCGCTGCTACGTCGGCGCACGGATATCGGCTTTCGGTGGCTGTTCGGCTGCTTCATCGCCTTCATCTTCGCATCCGGCACAAGCTACGCTCTGCACCTGCTCACCTCGGGGCAGACCGCCTACCTCTTCCAGGGTTTGGTCAACGCGGTGACCGCGTTCTTCGCCGGGGCGGCGGTGGTCAGCCTGTGGCCGGTGCTCCCACGTGTCGCCCCAGTGCGCGACCCGGCGCCCCTTCAAGAGGCCAACCGCGAGCTGAAGGCCGAAATCTCGACGTTGAAAGCGTCCGAACGGACCTTGCTCGAAGTCCAGGAGGATCTTAAGCGGCGGGTCGACGAAGGTACCCGGACACTGGCGGACGCCACCGCTCGCCTCGAAGCTGCCTGCCAGTCAAAGAGCTGCTTCATGGCCAGCGTGAACCACGACATCCGCACGCCGATGAATGCCGTCCTGGGCTTTGCCGACCTGCTTGGAGAGACCGAGCTGAACGAAGCGCAGCGACGGTACGTGGCGATCGTGCAGGGTTCCGGCCGGCAGCTGTTGACCTTGCTCAACGATATCCTGGACGTGGCCGAATTCGAGGCGGGCAAGCTCACGCTCGAGCGGGTCGACTTTGCCCTGGCGCCGGTGCTCGAACATGTACGCGCCGTTTGCGCACCACAGGCGGTCGAGCGTGGCCTCGAACTGGTCGTCGAAGCGGCCGTACCGGCATCGCTTATACTACGTGGCGACGGGAGGCGGCTCCGCCAAGTGTTGGTGGGCCTCGTCGGCAACATGCTCAAGTTCACCACCGCTGGCGGCATCGCCTTGCGCGTGGCATCGCGGCCGGGTGCGGTACAGCGGCTGCGCTTCGAGATCGTCGACAGCGGAAATGGCAGCGCACCGCAGCACCGCGACGGGTCGATCAGGGCCTTCGCCCAGGCCGACGGCGCGACCACGTGGTCGCATGGCGGCGCCGGGCTGGGCCTGGCGCTCTGCAACGCCCTGGTCGGGGCCATGGGCGGGGCGATCGGGCTCGGGAGCGAGCCCGCGGGCGGCAGTCGACTATGGTTCGAGCTGCCGCTCGAGCGCGGCGACGCGGCGGCCGACGGCCGGACGGCACCGGTGCACATTCGCCCGCTGGAGGTCCTGGT
>JAPJRA010000133.1:0-1011 GCA_030824835.1 Geminicoccaceae bacterium
GGCCGCGTGACCCAGTGCATCGTTGGTGTCCTTGAACCGATCGAGATCGAGGGCGAAGACGGCGACCGACCCGCCGTCACGGCGCGCTCGTGCCATCGCCTGCCCCAGGCGGTCACGCAGCAGCACGCGGTTCGGCAGCCCGGTCAGCGGGTCATGCAGCGCCAGGCGTCTGATCCGCTCCTCGGCGGCGTTGCGCTCGGTAAGGTCCTGGAACACGGCCACCTGGGCAATGATCTGACCGGCCGCATCGTGAATCGGCAAGGTGTTGACGGCCGCCACACCGCGGGTGCCGTCCCGATGCAGGAACTGGACCTCCGTGCCTCCGGCAAGCTCGCCCCTAGCCACCGCTCGAGCGAGCGCACGATTGAACCGAAAAGGTCGCAGGTTGCGGTCCGAAGTCGCACCGGGCGTCGTCGGCTTCGGGCTGCCTGAGCCATGCTCCAGCTGGCCGTTGTGGAACATGATCCGTCCTGTGAGCGCCTCGACGATGAGCACGCCGGCCGGAAGATGCTGCAGGACCGCCTCTAGAAATGTCGGTTCGCGTCCAATCCGCTGCGCCCTGCGCCGCTGCGCCGTTTCCCGCCTGATGTCGATGACATCCTCTAGCGCCATCCGCCACCTCCCTTGGGTCGGCAAGATCTTCGACTTGTCGCAACTATGGGGATGGTGGCGCTAGGTTTGGCCGAACGACATATCCATGCGCATAAGTGATTCCAGCGCTAAATAAAGCACGAATGTATACATCAGATGTGCTGATGTTCAGGCTAGCCAGTGGCTTTCTGATATTGCCGCATGTAGGTAATTACTTTCGGCAGCCTTTGTGCCTGTGATATCCAATCAATCACCTCGGCCAATGTCGGCGAACGTCTGGCTATTCTGAAGCTTGTATTGTAGGTTCGCAAACGTTCGTGCAGCTTGTTACTATCTTGGTGGGCCAAGGTGGCGATGTCGGCGACCTCCAGGTCTTCGAGCATCGAGCGGAACACCCAGCCCAAGCCGCGCACCCGGGCG
>JAPJRA010000133.1:1021-8199 GCA_030824835.1 Geminicoccaceae bacterium
TGCCCGGCGTGCCAGGATGGTCAAGTCGTCCATGGAAATTTGTGTGTCGTGCGCGAACGTCTCGCGATCTTCGTACCTGCCCACGGCCGCGAGGAGCCGGTCGCATCTGGTGATGGAACGCATCTTCAACGCGACCCAGGTCGTTCTCGCCACATGGCAGAGCTGGCTGAGCGATTTTGTGAGGTGCACCGGCATTGCTGTCGGCCAAGATGACCCACCATGGTCGGCGTAAATCTCTTGTTGGGCCAGATTGTCCATGTTTCCTCGGCATTGCGAATTGAAATAAAGGATCGGTTTGCCTGCGCCACCGAAATTCCAGTCTATTCATCTGGCTGTATCTGCATGGCTGGACAGTCCTAAGCCTCTGGCTGGACGAATCCCGATTTGAGGATCGGAGATGACTGCCCAATCGTCCGATACTCGACAGACGAAGACTATGGCACCTTGGGGTTATGCCTGAAACTAACCTAGATTAGCTGGCGGAAAATTTTAACGTAATGGCACGCTGCGACTGGTCATTGTTCTCACAGAATTGCGGCCTTGCGCCTCCCTGCCGAACAACTCGTGGGCATCCAGGCCGCCGGTGCTTGCGCGTCGCCGCTCGTGAGCTTCGCCGGGCGGGGCTCCCTGCACGTGGCCGTCGGGTCGATCGCCGGCAGCAAGCGCGCCTGACAAAACCATCGCCCGACAAATTGGCGGCGGATCATGGTCGTGGCAAGATGGTGGAAAGCCTCGAAGATGCCGGCTCGTCGACCTTGATCTGGAGCGCACCGCGACCGTCCTTGTGGACATCCAGGTGTGCATGATGAGCCTGACGATCGGCGAGCGCGACGCACGCGCCCGCTTTTCCGGGCTGCTCGACCGCGCCGGCCGCGGCGAGCCGTTCACCATCACCTGACGCGGCGAGGAGATCGCCCGCATCGTGCCTGGTCGCCCGGCTGTCGAGCGGCGCCCAGGGCGCATGCGCTAGCGGATCTGGATGGAACCCGCTTTCAACACCACGCCGCCGGAGGTGATGGAGTCGATCGAGCGCGACTTGGAGCCGCGATGAACTTGCTGCTCGACAGCCACACGCTGTTGTGGTGGCTCGACGACAGCCCTCGCCTGGGATCGCGGGCCAGAGCCATGATCGCCGGCGCCGCCAGCGTCGCGGTCAGCATGGCCAGCATCTGGGAGATCGCGATCAAGGCCGGCCTCGGCCAGCTGGCGGTCGACCTCGACGAGCTCATCGACAATGTCGGTCGCGACGGCTTCGAGCTGCTGCCGCTCACCGCGGCCGACTGCGTTGCCGTCGCCCGCCCGCCCCGCCACCACGGCGACCTGTTCGACCGCCTGCTGATCGCCCAGGCATGCGCGCGCGACCTGACCCTGGTCGGCGACGATGCAAGCTTTGCGGCCTATCGGATGCCGATCGCAGCGTGCGGGTGAGCTCGGCCCCGGTACACCTGCACCCCGCTGCGCGACCCGGGCAGATTGCGCCAGCGTGGCGTGACCTTGCCAACAGGCCAAAAGCCCGCCACCTGCCGCTCGGGCACATAGCGGAGATGCCGGATGCAGGTCGGATTCATCGGGCTCGGGCAGATGGGCGTGCGGATGGCCGCCAATCTCCTGGCGGCCGGGCACGAGGTCACCGTCTACAATCGCACGGCGGCCAAGGCGCAGCCATTGGCGGCGCAGGGCGCCACGGTCGCGGCCAGCGTCGCCGACGCGTGTCGCGGCCAGGCGGTGCTCACCATGCTGGCCGAGGACGAGGCGGTGGCGGGCGTCGTCCTCGGGCCCCACGGTGTCCTGGCCCGCCTCGCGCCCGGTGCGGCGCACGTCTCGATGAGCACGATCAGCGTCGCGCTGTCCGAACGGATGACCACGGCGCACGCCAGCGCTGGCCAGCGCTACGTGGCAGCACCCGTCTTCGGCCGCCCCGAGGCCGCCGCGGCCGCCAAGCTGTTCATCGTCGCCGCCGCGCGTTCCGACGACCTCGCCTTTGTCCAGCCGCTGCTCGACGCGATCGGCCAGCGCACCTTCCACATCGGCGACCAGCCGTCGGCCGCCAACCTGGTCAAGCTCAGCGGTAATTTCCTGATCGCCTCCGTGATCGAGGCCATGGGCGAGGCCATGGCGCTGGTCGGCAAGGCCGGCATCGACCGGCAGGCCTACCTCGAGCTGCTGACCTCCACCCTGTTCACCGCCCCGGTCTACCGCACCTACGGCACGCTGATCGCCACCGAGGGCTACGAGCCCGCCGGCTTCGCCGCCCCCCTGGGCCTCAAGGACCTGCGCCTCGCCCTGGCCGCGGCCCATGACCTGCGCGTGCCGATGCCGGTGGCGAGCCTGATCCAGGACCGCCTGCTGGCCCTGGTGGCGCAAGGCGGCGAGGATCAGGACTGGTCGGCCATGGCGCGGCTCGCGGCGCGCGACGCGGGCCTGCCCGGCGGCTGACGCGCCGCCGCCGGGCCCTTGCCGAACCGGCGGGGTCCCAGTAGCGATTGATGGGCCACGCCGCCACGAGGGGACGGGACGATGAGCTTCATCACCCGCACGATGAGCCGCCAGGAGGTCGAGCTGGCATTGGGCTGGGCCGCGGCCGAGGGCTGGAACCCGGGCCTGGGCGACGCCACGCCGTTTCAGGTGGCGGATCCCACGGGCTTTCTGGTCGGACTCGTCGACGACGCGCCGGTCGCCACCCTGTCGGTCGTCCGCTATTCGGCCGACTTCGGCTTTCTCGGGCTCTACATCGTCGCCCCGGATCGGCGCAGCCGCGGCTACGGGCGCCGGCTCTGGGACGCGGGCCTCGCCTACCTGCGCGGCTGCACGGTCGGCCTCGACGGGGTGGTCGCACAGCAGGACAACTATCGGCGCTCGGGCTTCACCTATGCCTGGCCCAATTTCCGGTTTGGCGGGCGGGTCGAGGGCCGCACGGACGCGGCACTGGTCGACGCACGGTCCCTGCCCTTCGCCGCCGTCGAGGCGCTCGATCGGCGCCTCTTCCCCGCCCCCCGACCGGCCTTTCTCGCCGCCTGGCTCGCCATGCCGGAAAGCGTCAGCCTGGCCCTGCTGGACGACGGCACGGTGCTCGGGCTGGGCACGATCCGGCGCTGTCGACAGGGCTGCAAGGTGGGTCCGCTCTACGCGCCCGATCGCGCCACTGCGGAGCGGCTGCTGCGCGGGCTGGCGGCGGCGATGCCCGACGACGAGCTATTCCTGGATCTGCCCGGTCCCAACGAGGCCGCGATGGCGATGGCCGACGATCTGGGGCTCACCCAGCGGTTCGAGACGGCACGCATGTACCAGGGCCCTGCCCCGGCGGTGCCGCTCGAGCGTCTGTTCGGCATCACCAGCTTCGAGCTCGGCTGACGCCGACCCCGGTGCCGCCGCGCCGACAAGCAAAAGGGCGCGGCCTGCTCGGGGTCCCGGGCCCTGTGACGAACGGATGGTCCTGCACGTCGACGGTGTCGTCGTCAGCGTGCGGTTTCATTCCCGTTGTCGGGGCAATCTTGGACATGATTTCCTGACGATCTTGTGATGCTTGGCCAAGTTCTCGATGCTTCTGTCGTGAGCCGCTCTTGGGTCATGAAATTTGGCATTGTTTGATATCCCCCGATACATCAAGTCATCGAAATCATCTAATTTTGTCGACGATAATGAATTAAAGCCATGTTAGGTGATGCAATTTCAAGTGCTCCACGACGGTCGGCGGCGTGATGCAGTTGAAGTGGCGCTGGAGAGAGGCCAGCCGCCGATGAAATCGGGCGGCACTTCTTACATCCTGACCCGTTGGTGGCTGTGCAGTGCCATGACGTCATCACGTGACCATGAATGACAATTTAAGATTGGGGTGAGTGGCAGTGTATAGACCTTTAGATGAAATTTTCTTGCGTCTGAGGCGGAGATGGTGCAATCCACCCGCCCACTGCTTGGGTCTGGCAATGCCATTTGAGGCCTCTATCTGTAGCGCTTGAGTTTTTCACGCCGCACTTCGTGCGATGCCAGGCGACTAGGACCTGGGCCAACCGGAATGAACAGGACACACTATGCCAGCTGCTGCTAGATTGAACGCCCCGGAGGGAACGCGCCGCCCTCGGGCGCAGGACATTGACAGGCACGTCGGCACACGCATGCGGGAACGGCGCATCATGCTGGGCCTGACGCAGCAGCAGATGGCCGAGCTGATCGGGGTCACCTATCAGCAGGCGCACAAATACGAGAAAGGCATCAACCGCGTAGCCGGTGGCCGACTTTACACCATCGCCCAGGCGCTCGGAGTCGAGGTGGGCTATTTCTACGATGGGATCGGCGACGAGGGGGATGCCTTCCGGCCAACGCAGCAGCAGCGTCTGCTGCTCGAGCTGACCCGCAATTTTGTCGGCATCTCGAACCGGCGTCATCAGGAAGCCATCTGCAACCTTGCCCGGGCACTGTCCAATGCTGAAGGGATAGAGGTCGCGCCGTCACTCGACCTGGTGGACGACGATCCCGAAGCGGCCTGATGGCAAGCCCGCCCGGCCATCGCGGGCGGCGCCGGCCCGAGCGGCCGGTCGCATCTGCAGCCGGCTTTAGACGTTTCGCCGTGCGTCGGTCAGGGCGCGCGATTCTCTGTCTGATCTGCGTCCGCAGATCCTAGCGATTATCTGTGGCGGCATGATGGTCGTCGCCGGCGCTTTCGGGACCGGGCGGGGGCGACCGGGCGTGCCCCGACCAAGCTCATCAGCAGCTACTGGCGCAACTTCTCCGCGATCAGGCCGAGCTCGAATGCCACGGCCAGCCCTGGTCCCGCCTGACGGTTTGCTGTCCGGGCCCGAATCGAGGACGGTCGTCAGCGCGTCCGACAGGCGGATGCTCTCGACCGCCGAGAGGCGGTCGCGTTCAGCACTGGCCCGAACGGCGCCGTGACCTCAACGAACTCCGTGACCAGGCTGCCCACGCGGCGCGCCTCTTCGGTGCGTCGGCCTGCGCCAAGCCCGACAGCGCGATCAGGTCGGGATTGCGGCCCACCACCTTTGACATCACCGGGAAAAACTCCGTGGTGCCGGGCTCGTACATATCCGCATCGGAGACGATGCTCGGGCCCAGCTTCATGGCCGCCCCGACGCCTTCGCCGCGCTGGTTGAGCGCGTCGGACTCGTTGCGGGCGACGAAGCTTAGCGACTTCACGCCACGATTTTCCATCAGCTACTTATCGATGATCGGCCCGGCCTGGTAGCTGGCGATCATGCCCAGAACCTCGATCTTGAGGACCTCCTTGGCCATCGCGCCTACCGACCAGCCCGCGAGACTGAGATGCACGATTGCCGTGCCCATCAGCGCCACGCGCCGGGTCAAGGGAATTTGCCGCATCGGCAGCCCTGCTTGTTGGTGGGCGACCCGTGTCCGATCGATGAGGGCCGCGCCACCGGCCCGTGAACGTATTCTATCCTTCGCAATTTTGTCTCACTTACAAGGTCACCTTGTATACGATATTTTTGAGCATATCGCCGATTGTCCGCAGCTGCTCTGCCGAAGCGGCCAGCATGCTACGGTCAATTTTCCTTGTCTCATGGCATTCGTTGTCTCATGGCAAATGTCTGCCTACGTTCGCTGCAAATCACAATGATTTCGTATACAATTGTATGCACTGGTGCTTGGCATGCTGATCCGACATACCTTGCAAGGCGACCCGATGCAGGGTCGCTCTCAGGACGTGAGCATGGACCGGTACGACCCTGCTCCGATGGCCGCGCCGGCTCCCGCAGCGCCGAGCGACGACCAGATCTACGACCACGTGCTGGCCGCCATTGTCGAACACGACCTGGCGCCGGGCACCAAGCTGCCCGAGGACACCCTGGCCGAGACGTTCGGCGTCAGCCGGACCCGGATCCGCAAGGTGCTGCAGCAGCTGGCGCACGAGGGCATGGTCCACCTCGAGCGGCACCGCGGCGCCACCGTCGCCCGGCCGTCGGTCAAGGATGCCAGGGACATTTTCGATCTGCGCCGCATCCTCGAGACCGGGATGATGCGCCTGCTCGCCGGCAATGTCGCAGCGCGCGACCTGACCCGACTGCGGCGCGAGGTGGCCGACGAGCGGGACGCCTATGCGCGCCAGGACCGGCGCCGCGCCATCTCGCTGTCCGGCAACTTCCACCTCGAGCTGGCCCGACTCACCGACAACGCCACCCTGCACACGATGATGCGCGAGATGGTCGCCCGCACCTCGCTGATCATCGCGCTCTACGCCCCGGCGCGTGGCCCGATCTGCCTGTGCGACGAGCACGAGGCGCTGATCGAGGCGGTCAGGCGCGGCGATCCCGACGAGGCGGCGCGCGTGATGGAGCACCATCTCGACCACATCGCCACCACCTTGGCCCTCGTTCCCGACGACGAGGCGCCGATCGACCTCAAGACCGTGCTGGCCCAGGTCGCCCAGCGGCGCCGCACGGCGACACCCGACCCGGAGTGAGCCACGATGCACATTCTCGTCGTCAACCCGAACACCACCCTGTCGATGACCGAGAAGATCGGCGCCGCCGCCCGCGCCGCGGCCGGCGGCGGCACCGACATCACGGCGGTCTCGCCGGCCATGGGGCCGGTCAGCATCGAGGGCTACTACGACGAGGCATTCGCCGTGCCGGGGCTGGTCGAGGAGGTGCGCAAGGGCGAGGCCGCCGGCTATGACGGCTACGTCGTCGCCTGCTTCGACGATACCGGCGTGGACGCGGCCCGCTGCATCGCCCGCGGGCCGGTGGTGGGGATCGCGGAAGCGGCGATGCACGTGGCGACCCTGATCGCCGGCAGCTTCAGCATCGTCTCGACCCTCGGCCGCTCGGCCCCGGCGCTGGAGCATCTGGTCCACAAATACGGCTTCGCCAATCGCTGCCGGCGCGTGCGCACGGCCGAGGTACCGGTGCTGGCGCTGGAGGACCCGAAATCCGACGCCGTCGAACGACTGCGCGCCGAGATCGCCCGTGCCATCGCGGAGGATCGCTGCGAGGCCATCGTCCTGGGCTGCGCCGGCATGGCCGACCTGAACGCAGCACTGGCGGCCGAGTTCGGCCTGCCGGTGATCGACGGCGTCGCCGCCGCGGTGAAGCTGGTCGAGGCCGTGGCCGGCCTGGGCCTCGGCACCAGCAAGGTCGGCGGCTACGCGGCGCCGTTGCGCAAGCGCTATGCCGGGGAGTTCGAGCGCTTCGCACCGTGAATCCCTTCGG
>JAPJRA010000134.1:0-3066 GCA_030824835.1 Geminicoccaceae bacterium
GCGGCTGACCGCCGCCAGCGCCCGGTCCATGACGAAGGCGAGCAGCGTGATCCAGGCGACATAAGGCAAGATCACGTCCATGGCGAGGAAGCGCCGCACCAGGAAGACCCGGTAGCCCAGGCCCTCGGTGGAGGCGATCGCCTCCGCGGCGATCAGGAACAGCCACGCCGGGCCCAGCGACAGGCGCAGCCCGGAGAGCAGGCGCGGCAGGACCTGGGGCAGGACCACGCGCAGCACGATCTGCCAGGTCGAGGCACCCATGGTCTGCGCCTTGATCAGCAGCTCCTCCGGCAGCTCGGCGACGCGAAAGGCGATGTCGCGGACCAGGTAGGGGGCGATGCCCAGCGTGATCAGGGTGATCTTAGCCGTCTCGCCCAGACCCAAGGCGATGAACAGGATCGGCAGGATGGCCAGGGGTGGCACCATCGAGACCACGGCGACAAACGGCGCCAGGGTCACGCCGACATAGGGGATCAGGCCGATCCCGATCCCGAGCACGAGGCCGATGCCGGCAGCGATCGCCAGCCCTGCCCCTAGCCGCAGGAGACTGGCGCCGGTGTCCACCCAGAACAGGAAGTCGCCGCTGCGCTTGTCCGGCTCGAACGCCATGCTCCATAGGGCATCCACGAACGCCGACGGCCACGGCAGCAGCTTGTCGTCGGGATTGGTCGCGAGCCTTGCGGCCGAGGCCGCGAGATAGGCCAGGATCACGACGATGAACGGCAGCGCCGCCAGGAACACCGAGGCCTGGCGGTTCGGCCGTCGATTCATCAGGCGGGTCACGGGCTCGTCCCTAGAGGGTGCCGGCGGCTGCCTGCTGCATGTAACCATCGTCGAAGCGCAGCTTGACGCTGTCGGCATTGCCCAACGTCTTCCCGCCCGGGAAGCCGATGCCCACCGCGTCCATGTCGCCGCCCATCAGGCCCTTGCTGTTGGAGAACGTGCGCACCTTGTCCATGGTGGCGACGAGATCCGGACTCGTGGTGAACGCGACCGCGTCCGCGGGCGTCCAGAACATCCGCGTCGAAGCAAGTTGGGCATCGAAGCCGGCAAGGTCGGTTCCTGACGCCGACGCCATGGCGGTACGGGCGGCGACGGCAGCCTCGCTGTCGCCCCGCATAATCGCCATGGTCTCGTACCAGGCGCCGACCAGCGCCTTGCCGAGGGCCGGGTTTTCCTCGAGCGTCTTCGTGTTGACCACCATGAGATCGATGATCTCGCCCGGAATCTGCGAGGAGTTGAAGAGCTCGGTGGCCCCGGGAAAGGCTGCGACCTCGGACAGAAGCGGGTTCCAGGTCACCACGTTCTGGACGTCCTCCGTCCCGGTGAACACCGAGACGATGTCGGCATCGGACGTGTTGACGACGGTGACGTCCCGCTCGGCGAGGCCGGACATCTCCAGGGCGCGCGCCAGCAGGTAGTGCGACACGCTGAGCTCGACCAGGTTGATGGGCTGGTCCTTCAGCTCGGCCACCGTCTTCGCACTCTTGCTGACGATGCCGTCATTGCCGTTGGAAAAGTCGCCCACGATCAGGGCGGTGCTGTCGACGCCACCCACCGCCGGGATGGTCAGCCCGTCCATGTTCGTCATCACGCAGCCGTCGAAGCCGCCGGCCGTGTACTGGTTGATCGATTCGACATAGTCGTTGATCTGCACGACCTCGATCTCGACGCCGTACTTGTCGGCCCATTTCTTGACGATGCCGTTGTCGGCGGCCCAGCCCCACGGCATCCAGCCGACATAGATCGACCAGGCGATCTTGAACTTGTCCTTGGCTTGTGCGTCACCGGGTGCCACGAGCACCGCCAGGGCCAAGGCCAGGATCGCACCGCACTTCTTGATATGTCGCATGCCGATCTCCCGTTGCTGGGACGTGGGAGGCTCGGACGACCGGACGGAGCCTCGTGAGCGCGTGGGTCGGGCCCACCGGCCGCGCGAGTCTCCCGGGCTTTTATCCCGCCGTGGCTCCGCGGGAACATCCCGCGGGAGTGCGTCTCTCGGACCTGACGCCGACACGCGGCCGGAACCCTAGACGCATTATGCTCCATAATCAGGCAAGAATGGTGCCACTGTGGGCGGCCGGCTTTCGCCGCGGCGCCCTGCCCGGCCATTGTGTAGCCGCTGGGCAGCGCTGCATCGTTGCTGTGCAACGCTGCCCGAGCAGGCTTACCGACGGAGCCCCTCGACCCAGGCCCGGGTCATGGTCACGTCGGACTGCGACAGGCCGTGACCGACCGGCAGGGTGCGGTGCGTGACCTCGGCCCCCGCCTGCACCAGCATCGCCGCCAGCCGAGCCGCGTTCTCGGCGGGAACGATCGGGTCCGAGACTCCGCTCACCATGAGCACCGGCTTGCCGGCCAGGCGGGCTGGCGGCGGATCCGCCAGAGGCACCATCGCCCGCAGCAGGACGGCCCCGGACAGCACCTCCGGTCGCAGCAAGAGCAGCGCCGCGGCAATATTGGCACCGTTGGAGAAGCCGAGCGCCACCGGCGCCGCCAGCCCGTAGGTCTCGCGAGCGGCGGCGATGAAGTCGGCGAGCTCATGCGCCCGCCGCTGCACGTCCTCCTCGTCGAACACCCCTTCCGCGAGGCGGCGGAAGTAGCGGGGCATGCCGTGCTCCAGGACCTTGCCGCGCGGCGACAGCAGCGGCGAGCCGGGCGCCATGGCCCTGCCGAGCTCGAGCAGCGAGCCCTCGTCGCCGCCGGTGCCGTGCAGGAGCAGGACCGGGGGGTGGCCCGGCGCGGTGCCGGGCTCGAAGCGGTGAACGAACGACAGCCCTGCGGCGGTCATGGCAACCCTCCTTGCAACGTTCGCGGCGACGTCAGGCGACCTTCGGCAGGACCGCCTCGATCTCGGGGCGATGCCGCTCCAGGAAGGGGGGCAGCTTCAGCGCCTGCCCGAGCGAGCCGGTGGGCTCGTCGGCGGCGAAGCCCGGATCGTCGGTGGCGATCTCGAACAGGATGCCGCCTGGCTCGCGGAAATAGACCGAGCGGAAATAGTTCCGGTCCTTCTGCTCGGTCGTGGCGATGCGGTGCTGCTGCGCCAGCTTGCGCACCATCTGTTCC
>JAPJRA010000134.1:3076-4166 GCA_030824835.1 Geminicoccaceae bacterium
GTGGTGCACCGAGCCGCCGCCCATCCGACCGGCCGGGAAGCCACCGGCGACACGGATGTCGACGATGCCGCCCACGGCCGTGCCCGCCGCCGCGTAGCGGACATAGGCACCCTCGCGCGCCGTCTCGGCGAAGCCGAACACGTCGGTCAGGATCGCCCCCGTCGGGGCCGCATCGGCCAGCAGCAGGCTGACCCCATGAAAGCCGCGAATGGCGTGCTCGACCGGCACCTCGCAGCCCCGCCAGGCAAGCTCGGCATCGGCACCGGGCACCGCCACCAGCGCCAGGCCCATCCCGTCCGGGTCCTTGAACGACAGCACGGTCTCGCCGAAGCGCTTGGTCAGGCCCTCATGGACCACGCCATGCGCGAGGAAACGGTGTGTCCAGTAGCCGATCGCGCCTTCGGGGACACGGAACAGTGTCTCCTGGGTCTGACCGACGCCCATCCGCCCCGGCGCCACGTTCTCCCACGGGAAGAAGGTGATGATCGTGCCGGGCGCGCCTTCCTCGTCACCGTAATAGAGATGGTAGGTACCGGGATCGTCGAAATTGACCGTCTTCTTGACGAGTCGGAGCCCAAGCGTCCGGGTATAGAAATCGACATTGCGCCGCGCAGGTCCGGCAATGGCGGTCACGTGATGGATACCGTTCTTCTGCATCGTCCTGCCCTCTGCCGGGGCGAACCGAACGCCCCTTGGTGTGGACCTGAGATGGGACCACCCAAGGCCGGCCGCCATGGGCAGATCATTGCGCGGATGCAAACTGGATCTTGCCGTAGCGAGCAATGTATTGCATCGGTAGCGCAGTGAACGCATCAGCTGGTGACGTATGCCGGATCTGCGACAGGATCTGGCCTGGGACGATCTTCGCCTGGTCAAGGCCATCGCCGATGGCAAAGGCCTGTCCGGCGCCGCCGATCGCCTGGGCATCAATCACTCGACCGCCTTCCGGCGCCTGGGGCAGCTTGAGCGCGCGCTGGGGCACACGCTCTTCGAGCGCCATCGGACCGGTTATGCGCCGACCACCGCCGGCGAGGCGATGGTCGCCCTGGCGCAGCGCGTCGACGAGGACGTCGCGAGCTTCGCTCGGAAG
>JAPJRA010000134.1:4176-8157 GCA_030824835.1 Geminicoccaceae bacterium
CGAGCTCACCCCGGCTGGGGAGCTGCGCCTGACCACCAGCGATACGCTGCTGGTCCACCTCTTGATGCCCCTGCTGGCGCGCTTCCGGGCGCATTGTCCCGAAGTGCGCCTGGACATCGTCGTCGGCAACCAGGCCCTGAACCTCTCGCAGCGTGACGCCGATGTGGCGATCAGGGCGACCGATGCACCGCCGGATCTGCTGGTCGGCCGCCGGGTCGCGCGCATCGCCTGGGCGCTCTACGGCGCCGCGGCTCGGTTTCCACGGCCCGGACCCTTCGAGCCCGACGAGCTCCTGGCCGGGCTCTGGGTGGCGCTCGGCGACAATCTGGGGCCGCTAAAAGCGGCGCGCTACGTCCGCGATCACGTTCCGGCCGAACGTATCGCCTGCAAGGTGAGCACGGTCCTCGGCCTCGCCGAAGCCATCGAAGCCGGCATCGGCGTCGGCCATCTCCCCTGCTTCATCGCCGACACCCGGCCAGGGCTGGTACGGCTGGCCGCACCGGAGCTCGAATTCGCGGCCGACCTTTGGCTGCTCACCCATCCCGACCTCAGGCACTCGCCGCGGGTGCGGGTGTTCCTCGACTTCATGGCCGACGAGATCACGCGGCAGCGGCCGATGATCGAGGGTGCCCGTCGGTGAGCGCTGCCGATGCTCAGGCGGGTGGGCGCGGGGGACGGGTCGTCGGCGCGACCGGGGTCGCACCGTTGCCGACGATGGCCGCGGCGATCTCCTCCGTCGCCGCCCCGACGGCACGGCTCATCGCCGCGGCAATGGCGTCGTAATCCGGCACAGGCGCTCCTTGCTCCGTCACCAGCGAGCGACCGCTGGCGACCAGCGTGTCACCGTCGCCCCTGTAGATCCGCCAGCGTGCATCGAGGACGACCTCGCCGTCATCGTTCGCGTCGAAGCGGCTGACGTCGACGGCGACGGACCGATCCAGCCGGATGTCGGAACGCTGCGGCAGGGGGATGACGTCGTTGGCGTCGAGCAGCCCGTAAAGGTCCTCGGCCATGATTCTGGTCAGCAACGGCTCCAGGGGCTCGGACCATTTGTGCAGATCGGCCAGCCGCATCCGGTTGTCGCCTTCGCGCGTGACGATGTCCGGACGGTCGAGATATTGCGGCACCGTGACCGGCCCCAGCCCGATGACCAGACCCTTACCGGACCGCTTCTCCAGCCGAGGTTCGCTCGTGGCCGCCAGCGTGTAGAAACTGGTCGGCTGGCTGCGCGTGCAGGCGCCTGCCAGCACCAGGGCAAGGCAGGCGCCGAGGATGGGCAGCTTCTTGCTCGGCGTCATCGTCATTGCCCCCCTTGTCCTGACTTACCGCGGATCAACGCCTCCGGGTGGCGGTCCAGATAATCGGCGAACACACGGATCGAGCGGGCCGCGCGGCTCAGCTCCTGCATCATGGCTTCGGCATTGGTGGCCAAGGCTGAATCGGAGCCGATCGTGCGCTGCACCGAGGCCATGGTCACCTGGGCCTGCTTGAGCGCGGACGTCGCCGAGGTGGCGGCATCGCGGAAGCTCGTGAGCAACGGCGCCGAGCTGTTGCCGACCTCGTCGATGGTCTTCTGCAACTGCGACAGCGTGTCCGCCAATGAACTCACACCCTTCTGCACGCCCGGCGAGTTGACGATCCTTTGCAGCCCGTCCGCGGTCTCGGACAGGCTGACGACAAGTTTCTCGAGCGGCAGGCTGGCGATCTTGTTCAAGATCGCGGTCGCCGAGGCCTGCAGGGCTTCGAGCGTCGCCGGCACCGACGGCAGGATCGGAATGGGGCCACTGCGATCCAGCTCGGCCGGAGGTGCATCGGGCACCAGGGTCAGGTCGACGAACAGATCACCGGTAATCAGGTTGCCGCTCTGCAGCTGCGCCCGCAGCCCTTGCTCCACCAGCCTGGCCATGGTCGAGTATTCGGGGGCGGCAGCCGGGTCGGCGCCGTAAGCGATAAGACGCTGCGGCTCGATCTCGATCGTGACCGGGATACGGATCTGATCGTTGGCCTGATTGAACTCCAGACGCACGTCCGTCACCGAACCGATGCGAATGCCGCGAAACTCGACGGGCGCTCCCGGATTGAGCCCACGCACCGAGCTGTCGAAGAAGACCAGGAACGGAATCTTCTGCGTGTACTGGGCCAGCGTGACCGCCTGCTGGCTGGGGAACAGCTCGAAACGCGTCCCGTCCGGCGCCACCGACCCCACCGTCGCGGTGTAGGGCGTATCGAACTCGATCCCGCCGATGAGCAGCGATTGCAGCGACGCAACCTGTACGTCGATGCCCGAGGCCCCGGCGTGCACATTGATGCCGCTTGTGTTCCAGAACCGGCTGTTGGTGCGCACCAGCTGCTCGTAGGGCTCCTTGACGAACACGTCGACATCGAGCGCCCGGGCGTCCTTGCTCAGCTTGTAGCCGAGGACCTGGCCGATATCGATGCCGCGATAGTAGATAGGCGTGCCCGCGTTGACCGAGCCCAGCGTGCCGGCCGTGAGCACGAACTTGCGGCCGGGCACATTGGCGCTGATGGGCGGCGGTTGCTCGAGGCCGGTGAACTTGCGCTGGGCCTCGCCCTCGCCGGGAGCCAGACCGATATAGGCGCCCGAAAGCAGGGTGCCCAGCCCCGAGACGCCGCCCACACCGATCCTCGGCTTGACGATCCAGAACTTGGTCTGCTCGCGCAGATAATCCGAGGCACCAGGGACCATGCTCGCGGTCACCACGATGCTCTTCAGGTCCGGCGCGATATCGACGGTGTCCACCGTGCCGACGACGACGTCGAGGAAGCGGACCTTGGTCTTGCCCGCCTCCAGTCCCTCGGCCGTGGCGAATTCGATCGTGATCGTGGGACCCTGGCTGATGTAGGCCCGGTAGCCCAGGAACGCGCCGATTATCAGCGCCACCAGCGGGATCAGCCAGACCATGGAGATCCCGCGCCGCTTGCTCACGGCCGCCTTCGGCGGCTCAGACGCGGAGCGGGCGGTCGTCGTCGTCTCGGTCATCGGCTACGTCCCACATCAGCCGCGGATCGAACGCCATGGCGGCGAAGATGGTGATGATCACCACGGCACAGAAAGCGATGGCACCGGGCCCTGGCGCGATGGTGGCAAGGTTGCCCAACGCCACCAGGGCGGAAAGAATGCCGATCATGAACACGTCGACCATCGACCACCGGCCGACACCCTCGATGATCCGGTACATCAGCGTGCGATCACGCAGCCGGGTCGTGGAACGCCGATGGACGGTGATCAGCAGGAAGACGAGCCCGATCAGCTTGAGGACCGGCACGGTGATGCTGGCGAAGAAGACCAGGAGCGCTATCGGCCACATGCCGGCATGCAGAAGCTCGATCACGCCCGAGACGATGGTGTCGGGCGTGCCCTTGCCGAAGGAGGTCACCGTCATCACCGGCAGCACATTGGCCGGGACGTAGAGAATGGCCGCCGTCAGCGCCAGCGCCCAGCTGCGGTTCAGGCTGTCTGGCTTGCGCCGGTGCAGCGACACGCCGCAGCGCGGGCACTGCATGCCATGCACATGAGCCTCATCGACGCGGACGACCTGATCGCATTGCTCGCACGCCAGCATCACCGTGCCGGCTCGCTGCTGCAGCACCTCGGGTCCGGCCTGCGGCGCCAGACGCCGCCAGATCGCGTGCGGCTCGAAGCGCGCGTCGGCGGCAGCCATCAGGATGATCGTGCCGACGAATGCCGGCAGCGCCACGCCGACGTGAACCGTGGCGAGATCCTGCAGCTTCACGTAGGCGACGATCACGCCCAGGAGGTAGACCTCCATCATCGCCCACGGCTGCAGGCGCTCGACCCAGCGAAACGCACCGATGATCCATGGCGGCCGCGAGCCCAGCTGGATGGGCACCAGGATCGCGAGCATGCCCATGATCTTGGCCAGCGGCATCACCGTGCCGGCCAGTGCCACGGCCAGCGCCAGCGGCCACATCCCGTCCGCGTAGAGGGCGTGCGCGCCG
>JAPJRA010000135.1:0-2539 GCA_030824835.1 Geminicoccaceae bacterium
CGATATATATTATATACCTTCATTTTAGTCAAAATAACAAGATGATCATTGTTCTTTATTTTGACTAGATTGTGATGCACGTGATCTCCTGCTAAGGAGCCTGCCATGCGGCATCAATATTTCTAACTCATCGGATATTGATCTTACCTCGCTGTCTGAAAGATTATTTCCGAGATGTACGAAGATATGCTCATGGGTACCCACTGACTTTTTGATAGCCCGACGAACGCCCGGCATCTTGGCCGCATTTTCTACAGCCTTAGCGATCTCTGCGCTGTCCGCATTCCTAAGACAGAAATCAAGAGTAAATTTACTCGGAATAAAATTTCGTGGCTCAATTAAGTTCCTCTGTAAAAGTTGTGAAACTTGGGTCCGCAGATTCCTGAGTTCCTCAAGGATATATTCTTGCCCACTGACCTCTTTAGTTTGAATTTTTACAACCTTAAAATCTCCAAAATGCTTAAGAAAAGTAGTATAGTTTTCATCGGTTTGGGATCTTGCACTAGTTGCAATAATTTTTTCTTTAAGCCTTTCCTTAAACTCTATGATTTTGCTGAATCGAAGATCTCTAGGATACTCGATATGCTCAATAGGCGCTGTATCGAATGAATAGGAAGTCTTATCATCCTTTACAATAATAGTTGGCTTGTCAAATGCCAGTCGAAGACCAAGTTCAAACATGACGTTAGGATTCTTACCGCTGACATCACATACAACTATGGGATTCTCATACAAATTCTGTATTATTCTCTTTTGAATTATTCCAACATCGTCAGCATTACTTACCAAATTTGGCTCAAAACCTGACTCTACAACGGCAGAGCCTAAGATATCAAGCACTTCGCTCCAATGATTTTCTAAACATCCATCAATTGCTGAAATTGGCATTACAATACCGCACTTTAACTGCACTTTTGTCTCTGTCACTTGATGATCGACCTTATGATTGCCAATCCGAAATAATAAAGTTCGTCTCTTCACGGCAAGGTTGACTTTTTCTACCTGATAGTTGCATCCTTGTCCGTCGTCAAGCCGACATAAAGCTCCCTAACCATCAAACTCATACCCAAATCCTCCAGCCTGATCGTGGCCTTCGGGTCCGTAACGAACACCGACCGCCTGCTATTATCCCCCTCGCGCGTCACCACCTCGACCTGGACCTTCTTCGGCTCGACATAGAGCTGCCAGCGCAGGGACGGGATCGCCTGATAGCCATAGCGCTTGCGGATCAGGTCCTCACGCCGGATGCTGGGCAACGGGATCTCGGCGATCAGCACCGGATGGTCGGCCTCGGTCGCGTCCTCGTCGAGGGCGGCCGCAGCGGGCGAGCTGACCTTCAGGTCGCTCTGATGCGCGGTGCAGCCCGGGCCGAGCTGCGTCTGCAGGGCTATGAGCACGCGCCCGGCCAGCAGATTGTGCCCGACCGTGCCACCCGTCATCGCGCGGGCCACGCCGTCCACCAGCTCGTACCGCTGCCGCTGGCGGTTCTCCCAGGCCAGGAAGCCGGCCGACGTGGTGGGGATCGCTCGGGTGCTGGTCACCATGGCGTCACTCTACGCGATCATCATGCGGCTGACCACGCCCTGCCATTCGCGACGCCCGGCGGAACTAGGCGGTCTCGCCGATAGGTACCCGCGTCAGGTAGTCGTCGATCGCGGCGCTGCTGCGCCCGGCCACCGTGCGCAGCATGGCGACGGCGTGCTCCAGCTCCTGGTCGTCCGTGCCCCGCAAGGCGGCCTCGACCTGGCGCGCGGCGTCGGTGAGCGCCTGCAGCGATAGGGTCGCGGCCGAGCCCGCCAGCCTGTGCGCCTCGAAGGCGATCGCCTCCCGATCATCCACCGTGATCGCCCGCTCGATGGAGCCGAGAGCCTGCTCGATGCTCCGCCGCATGCTGCCCAGCAGCGCGGCCAGCCGATCGCGCCCGGCCACGGCCATCAGCCGGTCGAGCTGCGCGGCATCGATCACCGGCCGCCCCGGCGGCTCGTCGGGCGCCATCGCGGGCACGACCGCCGGCACCGGCGCCGGGCCGGCCTCGCCATCCACCGGCGCCCAGTGCAGGATCGCGTTGACCAGCAGGCGCTCGTCGATCGGCTTCAGCACATGATCGTTCATGCCGGCAGCCAGGCATTCCTCGATCTCGCGCGACATGGCCCCGGCGGTCACGGCGATGATCGGCGTGCGGGCGTTGGGGCCGGCGCCGGCCCGGATCAGCCGGCTCGCCTCCGGGCCGCTCAGCAGCGGCATCTGCATGTCCATCAGGATCAGGTCGTAGCGCCGCGCCAGGGCCATCTCGACCGCCTCCTGGCCGTTACTGGCGAGATCGGCGCGATGCCCGGCCCGCTCCAGATAGGCCAGCATCAGCTCCTGGTTGATGTACTGGTCCTCGGCCACCAGGATCGAGCGCGGCGAGGCCGTCGGCGCCGCCACATCCTCGACCACCGCCGGCGCCGGCACCTTGGCGAACGGGAGCGCGAACCAGAAGGTGCTGCCTTCCCCGGGCCGGCTGTCGGCGCCGATCCGGCCACCCATCAGCTCGACC
>JAPJRA010000135.1:2549-8141 GCA_030824835.1 Geminicoccaceae bacterium
GCTCGACCAGCTGGCGCGAGATCGCGAGCCCGAGCCCGGTGCCACCGAAACGCCGGGCGGTGTCGGCATCGGCCTGGGCGAAGGGCTTGAACAGCCTGGCCAGCGTCGCCGGTGCGATGCCGATGCCGGTATCGCGCACGGCGAAGCGCACCGTGCAACGCTGGGGCTCGTCGGCGGTCACCTCGACCAGAAGCTCGACCCGGCCACGCTCGGTGAACTTCACCGCGTTCGAGAGCAGGTTCAACAGGACCTGGCGGATGCGACCGTCGTCGCCCTCGACCCAGGCCGGCAGGTCCGGGTCGAGGGTCGCATCCAGCGTCAGGTCCTTCTGCGAGGCGATCGAGACCATGATCGCGCAGGCGCTGCCGACGGTGCCGGCCAGCGACAGCGGCGCCCAGGAGAGCTCCAGCTTGCCGGCCTCGACCTTGCTGAAGTCCAAGATGTCGTTGATCACCGTGAGCAGCGTCTCGCCCGAGGCCTTGATCATCGCCAGGCGCTGGCGTTGCCGCGGGCTCAGATCCTCGCTCATCAGCAGGCGCGAGAAGCCGATGATGGCATTCATCGGCGTGCGGATCTCGTGGCTCATGTTGGCGAGGAACAGCGACTTGGCCTGGTTGGCGCGGTCGGCTGCCCGTCTCGACTGGTCGAGCTCGGCGTTGAGCTTGCCGAGCACGACGTTGCGCTGCAGCAGCTCCCGCTCGACCGCGCGCAGCTCGGTCACGTCGTCGAACACCCAGAGCCGGCCACGCACCCGACCACCCGCCAGGGGCACCGTGGCGACGCGGTAGGTGACGGCGGGCTCGCCGGGCAGCTCCCAGTACCAGTCGAGCACCGTACCGCCCTCGGCCAGCACGGCTGAGGCGCGCCGACCCACATCCGAGGCCGGGTCGACGCGGCCCAGCAACCCCTGGAAGCCGGCTCGCAGGCGCACGGGGTCGACCTCGCCGGCCGCGAGCCCCAGGAGCGACGCGGCCGGGCCGTTGACGAGCGCCGGGCCGCCATCGTCGTCGACCAGCACGATCGCCTGCGGAACGGTCGCCATGATCGCCGACAGGCGGATCATCGGGTGCTCGGCGAGCACCTCCGCCGGCGTGCTCGGCGCCAGCGCATGGAGGGCGGCGGCGATCCCCGGCCCTGGCTCCGCCAGCCATGCCGGGAGCTGCGCCTCGGTGCTCCAGCCGAGCAGCAGGCCGTCGACATCTCCCAGCGCCGCCAGCATCCAGACGCCGGGCGGTGCCGGCAACTGGACACGCAGGGCCGCGGGCAGCCGATGCCCCTGGCTGGTGCGCTCGACCGTGATTCCGTTGGCACCGGTCGGGCGGCCCAGGCGCAGGCTGCGCAGCGACTCCAGCGGCGGCTCGGCAGCGGCGACCAGCGCCCGCGCGTCCCCGGGATCGGGCCAGGCCAGCGACAGGGCGAAATCCGCGCCGGTCAGGCGCGCCAGCGCCGTCAGCCGGTCGACCATCGCCGCGTCAGCCCGTGCCGTCGAGGAACCCGGCGACCAGCGCCGTGATCGCGGCGGGTGCCAGCATATGCGGCAGATGGCCGGCGAAGGCGACCTCGTGCAGCCGGGAGCCCGGAATGTTGGCGTGCAGGTAGTGGGCCACGGGCGCCGGCACGGCGATGTCCGCGGTGGCCTGCAGGATCAGGGTCGGGACGGACAGCCTGGGCAGGATCGAGCGCATGTCGCTCGTGAAGATCGTCCGCAGGCTGGCCTGGGCGATGTCCGGCCGCAGCGAGCGCAGGAACTCGGCATATTCGGCGGCGACGCCCGGCCTGTCCGGATTGCCCGCCACCTGGGTCGAGAACCCGGCCGCCCAGGCCTGATAGTCGGTGGCCATGGCGGCGAGCACCCCCTCGATGTCCGCGGCCTCGAAGCCGCCCACGTAGCCGGGGGCATTGAGATAGCGCGGCGAGGCGCCGATCATGACCAGCCGCCGGCAGCGGTCCGGCTCGGCGATGGCGACGATGGCCCCCAGCATCCCGCCGACCGAATGGCCAACCAGCGAGAAGCGGTCGGCCGCCAGCTCGTCGACCAGGGCCAGCACGTCGTCGGCATAGTCGTGCAGCGACGCGTAGCGCGCAGGAGTATACTCATCGATCATCGAGCGGCCGGAGCCCACGTGATCGAAGGTCACCGTCCGATAGCGGTCGCGCAGGCTCTCGACCTGATGGCGCCACACCGTCTGCTGGGTGCCGAACCCATTGAGAAAGACCAGCGTCTCCGACCCTGCACCATCGACGGTGGCACCCAGACGCGAGCATAGAGGCCCATGGACCATGGCCATGCTGTCGTATTTCCTTGCTTAGGCCGAGGACGCCAGCGGATATTGCGCGCTATCAGCAAGCTACCCCCATACTGTTGCCAAACCAATGCGTTCAATAGGGCAATTCGGTGCCGTGCCGGCCCATATTTCGAGAGACGGGTGCTCGCCGCTGCGGCCATGCGCGCAGGGCCGTAGAATCGGCAGACGGTCGTGCACCTGGCGGCCAAGCATTCGAAAGCGGGGACCATGGCAGCGCACGCAGGCTCCAAGAAAGTCATCTATGCCGCCCTGATCGGCAATTCCCTGATCGCGGTGACCAAGTTCTTGGCCGCCGGCTACACCGGCAGCTCGGCCATGCTGAGCGAGGGCGTGCATTCGGTGGTCGACACCGGCAACGAGCTGCTGCTGCTGTACGGGCTGCGGCGGTCGGCCGTGCCGCCCGACAGCCAGCACCCGCTGGGCCATGGCCGCGAGCTCTACTTCTGGGCGTTCATCGTGGCGCTGCTGGTGTTCGCGCTGGGTGCCGGGATCTCGTTCTATCAGGGCATCGTGCATGTCCTTGCCCCGGAGCCGATCGAGAGCGCGACCGTCAACTACATCGTGCTGGGTTTGTCGTTCCTGTTCGAAGGCGGGTCGTGGTGGGTGGCGCTCAAGGAGTTTCGCCAGACCAAGGGCGAGCTCGGCTATTTCGAGGCCATGCGGCGCAGCAAGGACCCGACCACCTTCACCGTGCTCTTCGAGGACACGGCGGCGTTGCTCGGCCTGGCCATTGCCGCGGCCGGAATCTGGGCGGCGCAGACATTCGACATCCCCGAGCTGGATGGGGTCGCCTCGATCGGGATCGGCATCGTGCTGGCGCTCACCGCGGTGCTGCTCGCACGAGAGACCAAGGGATTGCTCATCGGCGAGCGGGCCCACCCGAAGCTGCAGGCGTCGCTGCTGCACATCGCGGGCGACGATGCGGTGGTGCACCGGGTCAACGGTGTGATCACCGTGCACCTCGCGCCCAACCAGATCGTGGCGGCACTCAGCGCCGAGTTCGAGGACCGGACGACCGCGCCCGAGATCGAGGCCTACGTCGCGCGTGTCGAGGCGCGGGTTCGTGCCGCCCACCCCGACGTCACGGTCCTCTACGTCAAGCCGCAGACAGCCGAGGCGTGGCGGCAGCAGGAGGCGCGGATGCGCCGCGGCGCCGATGCGGCTACAGCAGCAGCGCCAGCGGATCCTCGACCAGCTGCTTGAACACCTGCAGGAACTGGGCGCCCAGCGCACCGTCGACGACGCGGTGGTCGGTCGACAGGCTGACCGACATCACCGTGGCGATCTTGATCTCGTCGCCCTTGACCACCGGCCGTTTCTCGCCCGCACCCACGGCCAGGATGCACGCCTGCGGCGGGTTGATCACGGCCAGGAAGTCCTTGATGCCGAACATGCCGAGATTGGAGATAGAGAAGCCGCCGCCCTGGAACTCCTCGGGCTTGAGCTTGCCTTCCTTGGCACGCGCCGCCAGGTCCTTCATGGCCGCCGAGATGGTCGACAGGCCCTTCTGGTCGGCCTTGCGGATGATGGGCGTGATCAGCCCGCCGTCGATGGCGACCGCCACCGAGACGTCGATGTCCTTGTACTGGTAGATCTTGTCGCCGCCCCAGGAGGCATTGACGCCCGGGACCTTGCGCATCGCCATCGCCACCGCCTTGATGACGAAGTCGTTGACCGAGAGCTTGTAGTCGGCCCCGGCGCGGCCGTTGAGCTGGGCGCGCATGGCCAGCAGCGCGTCGAGCTCGCAGTCCAGCGTCAGGTAGAAATGCGGGATCGTCTGCTTGGCCTCGGTCAGACGCCGCGCGATCACCTTGCGCATGTTGGAGAGCTGGATCTCCTCGAAGTCGGCGCTCAGCGGCCCGGCTGCCGCAGGCTGGGCTGCCGGTGCGGGCGCGGCCGCCGGAGCCGCGGCCGCGGCCGCCGGCTTGGCCTCCGGGGCGGCCGCAGCGGGCTTGGGTGCCTTCAGCGCCGCCTCGACGTCGACCTTGATGATCCGGCCGTGCGGGCCGGAGCCGGTTATGGCGCTGAGATCGAGCCCGGCCTGGGAGGCCATGCGACGCGCCAGCGGGCTCGCCGAGATTCGCTCACCACTGTTGGGAGCTGCCGGGGCGGCAGGAGGCTCCGACGCCGCCGCCTTGGGCTCCGGAGCGGGAGCCGGCTTGGCCTCGCCGTCGGGCTTGGGTGCGGGCGCCGCCGCCGCGCCGTCGAGGGCGCTCTTGTCCTCGCCTTCCTCGAGCAGCAGGGCGATGGGCTCGTTGACCTTGACACCCTCGGTGCCGCCCGGGACGAGGATCTTGCCGAGTGTCCCCTCGTCGACCGCCTCGACCTCCATCGTGGCCTTGTCGGTCTCAATCTCGGCGATCACGTCGCCGGACTTGATCGCGTCGCCCTCGTTCTTCAGCCACTTGGCGAGGTTGCCCTCGGTCATGGTCGGCGACAGAGCCGGCATCAGGATCTTGATCGGCATGGTACGCGTGCTCCCGGCCGGCTCAGCTGCGGTAGCAGACGGCCTTGGCCGCCGCCACGATGTCGTCGATCTGCGGCAGGGCCAGCCGCTCGAGGTTGGCGGCATAGGGCATCGGCACGTCCTTGCCGTGCACGCGCACCACCGGCGCGTCCAGCCAGTCGAACGCCTGCTCCATCATCACGGCGGCGATCTCGGCCCCCATGCCGCTCTGCGGCCAGCCTTCCTCGACGGAGACGATGCGGTTGGTCTTCTTGACCGACTCGACGATGGTCTCGACGTCGAGCGGCCGGATGGTGCGCAGGTCGATGACCTCGGCCTCGATGCCTTCCTCGGCCAGCTTCTCCGCCGCCTTCAGCGCCCGCTCCACCATCAGCGAGAAGGCGGTGATGGTGACCTGCGCGCCCTCGCGCACGATCTTGGCCTTGCCGATCGGGACCGTGAAATCATCGCCCTTGGGCACGTCGAAGCTGTGCCCGTAGAGCACCTCGTTCTCAAGGAAGACGACCGGGTTGGGGTCGCGGATGGCGGACTTGAGCAGACCCTTGGCATCGGCGGCGCTGTAGGGCGCCACGACCTTCAGGCCGGGGCAGTGCGCGTACCAGGAGCTGTATTCCTGGCTGTGCTGGGCGGCCACCCGTGCCGCAGCGCCGTTGGGGCCGCGAAACACGATCGGACAGCCCATCTCGCCGCCGGCCATGTAGCGCGTCTTCGCCGCGGAGTTGATGATGTGGTCGATCGCCTGCATGGCGAAGTTCCAGGTCATGAACTCGACGATGGGCTTGAGGCCGGCCATCGCCGCGCCCACGCCCAAGCCGGTGA
>JAPJRA010000136.1 GCA_030824835.1 Geminicoccaceae bacterium
GCCCAGGGAGTCGGCGAGGCGCAGCGCCAGCGAGGCGGCGGATCCAGGCGGTGTTGCGATATCCACCGGCTGCAGGATGTTGCGCAGGCTTGCCTGGCCGGTCCTCGCATCGATGAAGCCGGGTGCGCCCCAGGGTAGGAAGAGAGCCGGGATGCCGGCGCGGCGAGCCACGGTCTCGGCGACCGAACCGTGACGCAGCGTCTCTTCGCTGCCGGCGCGGGTCGCCATGACGAGCAGGTCGGCCCGGTTGTCCTCGACGAAACGCAGCACGCCGTCGGCCGGGTTGCGGTCCGGCACGTCGGCCTTCGTCACGCGAACGCCCAGGGTCTGGTAGACCGCGGCCGGCTCGGCGTCGGCCGGCAGCAGCCCCCAGCGGCAGAGGGTGCTGCGGACACCCGGGAACGCGTCCCAGTCGGCATCCTCGCCGGGCTCGAGATGTTCGGCATGGACCAGATAGAAATGGCTGCGCGACGCCACGGCCAGGCGCAGGCCGTGGGCGAACGCAGGCTCGCCAGCGGCCGTGAAGTCGGTCGGGTGGGCAATATGCGTGAAATCGATGCTGGTCTCAGACGTAATCATGGGCATTGGGTTCCTGATGAGGCGCAGGACGGATGGCAGAACCTATCGCCACCGCAGCGTCGATGCGAGATCCGAGTTGGCGGACGGGCCGATGCCCGAGAGGTGGCCCCTTGCGCGACGCTAGGCCTTGGCGCCGTTGCCGGATGCCTTCGACGCGCGCTGACGGAACAGCGCCGCCAAACCGGCCCTGCCACCCGGCGATTTGGCCGAAGACGTCTGCGGGACCGGCTGGCTTGCTGGTGGCCGATAGTCGGGCGAGCTCTCGGACGGGAACGGGATCGTCCCCGACATCTCGGCCCGCTCCGCGAAGTCGAAGTCGGGGAATGGCATGCGCTTCTCGTCCCGCCAGCGCTGCACCTCGGCCGTGCTCACCTTGCCACGCTCCATGTTGAGGCCCGAATCGCGGCTGAAATACACGGTCTGCGACGGGAACGCGAAGCCGGTGCCGGCCTCGGCGACGATGTCGATGATCCGCAGATTCAGATCCTCCTTCACGGCGAGGAACTCGTTCCAATCCGCGGACTGCACGAGGGCGAAGATGTCCAGGATGTAGGCTGAGTCACCGAACTCGCCGAAGCGGACCCGGGCCGGATCCGGCAGGACCTTGCTGTGCTGGATCAGCAGCTTCCTGATCTTGGCGGCGACGAAGCGCAGCTGGTCTGGAGTCGTCTCGTAGCGGAGGCCGATGCTGCACTGAAAGAGGTTCATGTCGCGGCGCGTGAAGTTGACGATCTGCAATTGCGAGAACTCGGCGTTCGGCACCGTGATCAGGGTCCGGTCGAGGGCGCGGATGCGGGTAGAGCGGAGACCGATTGCCTCCACCGTGCCCTTCATGCTGCCGAAGGCGCAGAACTCGCCGACCCTCACCGGCTTGTCGGCAAACAGCACGAAGCCGCCGACGATATTCTCCAGGGTCGGCCGGATCGCCAGTGCGACCGCCAAGCCGCCGACGCCAAGGCCCGCGATGATCGGCGTGATGCTCAGGCCGAAATTGTCCGCCGCTCGCAGCATGACGACCAGAGCGCCGCCGATGCTGAGAATGCGAAAGCAGAGCCGGATCAGTGCCGCATCGAGGCTCCCTTTGCCGGACGAGAACCGGCCGGCGACGATATTGCCGATGCCGCTGACGACGAGGGCAGCGAGCCACGCCAGCAGGACATAGTTCACGGCGTCGAGAGCAACCGCCACGGTGATCCCCGGACGCTCGCGGAACTGCACCATCGCTTCGATGAAGTACGCGATGCCGACCAGCGCCACGAACGCGACGGAAACGGCCAGGAGATCGCCGACACGCCAATCCGACCCGATCCTGCGGCAATATTTGTCGAGCCTGCGCCCGGAGCGCCAGCCGAGCCACGCGACCACGACCCCGCCCAGCAGGGCCAGCCCGACGGCAAGCCACTTCCAGAGCGGCTGCTTGGCGAGCAGGTAGAACGCCCAAGGCGGCAGGGCCCAAATCCGCGCGGTGATCCAGTCCGGCATGGGCAGGCCCGGCGCGTCGCGCCAGGTCTCGATCACGTTTTCAGGCCCGTACAGCACGGGTAGATCCTGGACCAGCGCGTAGAACTCCGGCGCTCGGGCCAGCGTGTCGGCAGTGAACAGGAATTCGCCGGCCCGGTCGCCGTCGCTCATCTGCGCGATCGTGATCTCCGTGCCGGGGATGGTCCAGCGTTTGATCCCCTGCGCCTTGACGGCCTCGGCGTCCGGGATCGCTTCCGGCGGGGGCAGGTCGATTCGGCTGAGCGTCTCGTAGAGATAGAGGGCATCCGCGACGCCGACCTCATCGATCAGCGCTTTGCCGATATGGCTGAGATCGATCGTATGCAGCGCGTTGCGAGCCTGGCTCCTGGTCACCGACTCGACCTCGCGCAGATGCCACGCGTTGTACGCCTTCTCGGTGTACTCGCGAAAGCCCTCCAGCGTCGCCCGCGGGCTGGAGGTGTCGACCGGCTGCAACGGGTTCGACCCGTCTGCCGCCGCGTGGGCCGGGCCCCGTTGGCCCATGAGCAGACAGAGTATGAGCGAGAGCAGCAGGATCCACGGCTGAGATCGTGGACCTCGTATCGACAGCATATCCGATGATTTCAAATGTCTGCCCCTGCCATCTTTCAGTTGCCGAGAATGGTGGCTGGACACGATCACAGAGTGATCTTGAGCGCGCCGGCCCGTGAACTCGACAATTCTTCAGGCGACACTACCGGATCATCCGGTCAGGTCCAGATCTGTCGGCAGCGATGGCCCGCGGAACTGCTACCGCGCCGCCAGTGGCCAGAACCACGCGATCAGCGGGGTGCCGAGAAGGAGCACGATGAGCGACAGCGGCAGGCCGAGGCGCCAGTAGTCCCCGAACCGGTAGCCACCAGGGCCCATCACCAGCGTGTTGCACTGGTGTCCGATGGGGGTGAGGAAGTCGCAGGCGGCCCCGATCGCCACCGCCATCAGGAACGGGTCGGGATTGAGCCGCAGGTTGGTGGCAAGGCCGGCGGCGATCGGCGCCATCATCAGGACGGTGGCGGCGTTGTTGAGAAACGGTGTCACAGCCATGGCGACGACCACGATCATCGCCAATGCGCCGAGTGGCGGCAGGCCAGCCGCGACGATCGACAGCCAGCCGGCGATCAGGTCGGCGCCGCCGGTGCTGCGCACGGCCTCGCTCACCGGGATGAGGGCGCCCAGCAGGATCAGGATCGGCCATTCGATGACCTCGTAGGCCTCGCGCAGGCTGAGCACGCGCAACAGCAGGAGCACCACCGCAGCGCCGAAGAAGGCGATCGCCACCGGCACCAGCTGGAGCGCCACGGACGCCATCGCGACGGCCAGCACCAGCAGCGGCAGGTAGGCATTGCGCCCACGCCCGAGTGACATTCCCCGTGCGGCCAGCGGCAGGCAGCGCAGCTCGCCCAGCGTGTCGGGCAGCGTGTTCAGATCGCCCTGCAGTGCCACGACGTCGCCTGCGCGGATCCGCATCGAGCGCGGCCGCTGCGTCACCCGCTCACCGCTGCGGCTGAGGGCCACGAGATTGATCTGGAAACGCGCGCGCAGTCCAAATCCCACGGCCGTGCGGTCCACAAGGGGCGAGTCCGCCGTGACCACCGCTTCCACCACGCCGATCTCGTCCGTCGCGACGGCATCGGGCGCCACCTCCTCGGTCGCGAGCTCGAGGCCGGCGCGCCCGACCAGTCGCTCCAGAGCCGTCGGTTCGGCCTGCAGGATGAGCACGTCGCCGGTCATTAGCTTCCAGTAAGGCGCCGGCGCGTAATGGCGAAAGCGCTCGCGGATCACGGCGGTCACCATGACGTCGCCGTCGCTCATGGCCTCGAGCTCGGAGACGGCCTTGCCGGCGAGCGGCGAGGATTCTGGCAGAATGGCCTCGGTGGCGTAGGCGTCGATGTTGAAGGCGGTGTCGATCGGGGCGCTACCTTTGCGGCCGGTCGGCAGCAGGCGCCAGCCGAACATCAAGAATGCGATGCCGAGCCCGGCCAGCACCGCGCCCACCGGCATGAAGTCGAACATCCGGAACGGCTCGCCCAGCATCTCGGCCCGCATCCGGGAGACGATGACGTTGGGCGAGGTGCCAATCAACGTCATCAGGCCGCCGAGCAGCGAGCCGAACGCCATCGGCATGAGCAGGCTGGAAGGTGAGGTCTTGGTGCGGCGGGCCAGCTGGAACGCAATCGGCATCAGGATCGCCAGCGCGCCCACGTTCTTGACGAAGGCGGAGAGCAGTGTGACCGCGCCGACCAGCGCTAGGATCTGCCGCTGCTCGGTGATGAGGTAGGGCACCAGCGGCGAGATCAATCGCTCGGCGATGCCGGACCGTGCTACGGCGGCACTCACCAGGAGCGCGCTGGCGACGATCACGACGATGTCGTCGCCGAACCCGGTGAACGCCTTGTCGGCCGGGACGATGCCCACCACGATCGACGCCAGCAACGCCAGCAACGCCACCAGGTCGTAGCGCAGCCGGCCCCAGACGAAGAGGCCCATCATCCCGGCGACGACGGCGAAGGCCATGCCCTGATCGAGGGTCATGCCCGGTACGGCCCGCCGTACCCAGCGGCATCTCGCGTGCCGGGCGGCGCTTCAGGGTTCCGCGCGATGGCTATCCATATCCTTTGTGCGTCTTGCCGCGAAACACCCAATAGACGACCACCGTGTAGAGGATGATGACCGGCAGCACGACGATGCCGGCACCCCAGAACAGGAAGGAGAGGGATGCTTCCGGCGCTGCGGCGTTGCCGACGGTGATCGAGTAGGGGATCATGTAGGGCCAGAACATCACGGCCAGCGTCGCGAAGGCGGCGAGAAAAAAAGCGACGGTCAGGAAGAATGGCCAGATGTCGTGCTGGCGGCGGTTGGTGCCGAGCACGCCTAGCATGGCGGCGAGACCGACTGCGGGAAATATCAGGCCCCAGAGTCGGTCGTAGAGGCTGCCGCCGAGCCGGTGGCGGTCGAGCAGGGCAGCGACGAACGCGAGGCCAAGCACCAGCAACACGGCGATGACGAGGCCGGGGATTTTCCGCCGCGCCCAGTCGCGCAAGGCACCGTCCGACCTCAGCACCAGCCAGCCGGCGCCGAGCAGCGCGTAGCCGAGCACGAGCCCTAGGCCGCACAGTACCGGTAGCGGGGCCACCCATTCGAACGGGCCGCCGGCATACTGGTGGTCCCGCACCGGGATGCCGCGGATCATCGCCCCGACCGCCGCTCCCTGCACGAAGGCGGCCACCACCGAGCCCAGGAAGAAGCCGCGGTCCCATAGTGGCCGCTCGCCGCCATGGACGCGGAACTCGAACGCGACGCCGCGAAAGATCAGCCCGATCAGCAAGAGCAGCACCGGCAGGTAGAAGGCCGGCAGGAAGACCGCGTAGACCACCGGGAAAGCCGCGAACAGCGTTGCCCCGATCACCACCAGCCAGGTCTCGTTGCCGTCCCAGAAGGGCGCGATGGTGGCCATCATCTGGCGGCGGAGCAACGGATCCCCGGTGGTGCCGAAGAGTATGCCGACGCCGAGGTCGAAACCGTCCAGAACCACGTAGACGACGATGGCGAAGGCGATCACGCCCGCCCAGAACAGGGCCAGGCTCGTGGGCTCGACGGCGGTCATGACGGTCCTCCGACCGAGGCCTGTGCCGCCACCGCCAGCGGTCGGACGGGAGTAGCCGCCTCGGGCTCGTCCTCGTTGGCCGGACCGTCGCGCAGCAGCCGGTAGATGTAGCCGATGCCGAAGGCGTAGATCACCGCGTAGGCCAGGATGTAGATGCTCAGCGAGACCACGACGTCCGTGGTGGCGAGGGACGGGGTCACCGCGTCCTTCGTGCGCAGCAGGCCGTACACCACCCATGGCTGGCGGCCGACCTCGGCCGTGAACCAGCCGGCCAGGACGGCGACGAACCCGCTGGGGAAGGACAGGAAGGCGGCCCACAGGAACCAGCGGGTGGTCTCCAGCCGGCCACGCCAGCGCAGCCAGAGCCCGAACCACGACACCGCGAGCATGATCAGTCCCATGCCCACCATGATGCGGAAGCCGAAGAACGGGATGACCACCGGCGGCCGGTCCTCGGGTGGGAAGCTGTCGAGGCCGACCTCGCGCGAATCCCAGGTTCCCGAGGCGATGAAGCTGCCGAGCTTCGGCACCGACAGCGCCAGCAGGTTGCGCTCGCCGGCCTCGTCGGGAATGCCGATCAGCACCTCGGCGGCCGGCTGCTCCGTCGTCCAGCGCGCCTCGATCGCCGCGAACTTGGCCGGCTGGTGGCGGTGGACATAGTCGCCTGTCAGATGCCCGACATAGAGCTGGATCGGGATCAGCACGGCCACCAGAGCCAGTCCCCAATGCAGCATCACCATCGGTTCACGACGGTAGTCGCCGCGCAGCCGGTACCAGGCGCCGGTGGCGATCACGCACATGCCGGTAGTGAGGAAAGCACCCAGCAGCATGTGCGGCCAGCGGACCAGCATGACCGGGCCGGTGGTGATCGCCCACCAGTCGTCCGGCACGATCCTGCCGTCGACGATGGCATGGCCGACCGGCACCTGCATCCAGCTGTTGTTGGCGAGAATCCAGAACGACGAGGCCATGGTGCCGAGGGCCACCATGCAGCAGGACATGAAGTAGAACCACGGTGGCACCCGCTCGCGCCCGAGCAGCATCACGCCGAAGAACGTGGCCTCCAGCAGGAACGCTGTGAACCCTTCGTAGCCGAGCAGCGGTCCCTGGATCGAGCCGGTGCGCTCGGCGAGCACGCTCCAGTTGGTGCCGAACTGGAATGCCATCACGATGCCGCTGACCACGCCCATGCCGAACGACAGCGCGAACACCTTCATCCAGAACTCGAACACCCGGCGGTAGAGCTGCTTGCCGGTCGCGAGCCGTGCCCCCTCGAGCGTCGCCAGCCATGCCGCCAGCCCGATGGTGAAGGCCGGGAAGATGATGTGGAAGCTGATGACGAAGGCAAACTGGATGCGCGACAGCAGAACCGGATCGAGTTCCATCAAGGTCGCCTTCGGTTCGAATGGGGCTCCGCGGGAAGATGCCGGGCGGCCAAGACCGGCTCAGGGTCGGAGCTGGCCGCCGACGGCACCGTCGGATCGCAATCCGCTACTGCATGAACCAGCCGTGACTGACGACCAAGGACTGGCCGGTCAGCGCGTTGCTCGGGAACGCCGCGAAGAACAGCGCCGTCTGGGCCACGTCGTCGACGGTGGTGAACTCGCCGTCCACCGTCTCCTTCAGCATAACCTTCTTGATCACGTCCTCCTCGGAGATCTTCAGCTCCTTGGCCTGCTCCGGGATCTGCTTGTCGACGAGCGGCGTGCGCACGAAGCCCGGGCAGATGACGTTGGCACGGACGCCATGCTTCGCGCCTTCCTTGGCCACGACCTTGGCGAGGCCGATCAAGCCGTGCTTGGCGGTGACGTAGGGCGCCTTGAGGACCGAGGCCTCCTTGGAGTGGACCGAGCCCATGTAGATCACGCTGCCGCCCTTGCCGGCGGCGTACATCAGGCGCAGCGCGGCGCGGGTGGTGAGGAAGGCCCCGTCCAGATGGATGGCCAGCATCTTCTTCCACTTGCCGAAGTCGAACTGGTCGACCGGCTCGACGATCTGAATGCCGGCATTGCTGACCAGGATGTCGCAGCCACCATAGGCCGCCTGCACCTTGGCGAAGCCGGCCTCGACCTGGGCCTCGTCGGTGACGTCCATGGCGACACCCATGGCCTCACCGCCGGCCGCCTTCAGCTCGGCTGCCGTGGCGTCGGCACCTTCCTGGTTCAGGTCGGCGATCACCACCTTCGCACCTTCCTTGGCGTAGAGGACGGCGATCTCCTTGCCGATGCCGCTGGCGGCGCCGGTGACGACGGCAACCTTGTCCTTCAGACGCATATGCTCTCTCCCAAGGGCCCGTTCAGCCCAGATAGTCATGAACGACCTTGCCCAAGGGCAGGGTCAGGTCGGCGATGATGTGCATGGAGGAAACGACCTCCAGCACCGGCAGCTCGGCCACCGGCGCCAGCGCGTGCGAGGTCAGCTCGAGCTGCGCCGGGC
>JAPJRA010000137.1 GCA_030824835.1 Geminicoccaceae bacterium
CCACCAGCGGGCTGTCGCCGATGCTGATCAGGGTCTCGATCCTCGGCGTCTATCTGGTGCTGGGTTGCCTGATGGACGCGCTGAGCATGATCCTGCTGACGATCCCCATCTTCTTTCCCGTGGTCATGGCGTTGGACTATGGCATGACCGCGGAGCAGACGGCGATCTGGTTCGGCATACTGGCCCTGATCGTGGTCGAGGTCGGTCTCATTACCCCACCGGTCGGGATGAACGTCTTCGTCATCAACAAGCTGGCGGAGGATGTTCCGATGGCGCAGACGTTCAATGGGGTGGTGCCGTTCCTGATCTCAGATGCGGTGCGAATCGGCCTTCTGTTAATGTTCCCGGCGCTCACCTACGCCATGGTCTCTGCCACCGGTTGGTAAGGCCGCTTGCGGAAGGACATCGGCCATGAAAGCCCAGGTCGGTATCATCGGGTCGGGCCCGGCCGGGCTGCTGTTGGGGCAGCTTCTGCATCTGCATGGGATTTCCACCGTGATCCTGGAGCGGCGGAGCCGGTCCCATGTCGAAGGCCGGATTCGTGCCGGCGTGCTCGAGCAAGGCACCGTCGATCTGCTGCGCGAGGCGCAGGTTGCGCAGCGTCTCGACCGCGAGGGCCTGGTACATGGGGGCATCGAGCTCAGTTTCGCCGGCAGCCGGCATCACATCGACTTCCGGGCGCTCACCGGCGGCAAATGCGTCACGATCTACGGCCAGACCGAGGTCACCAAGGACCTGATCAACGCCCGTCTGGCAGAGGGGGCGCCCACTCTGTTCGATGTCGAGGACGTTACGATCCTCGATTTCGAGAGTGCCCAGCCGTCCATTCACTACCGCGAAGGCGGCCAGCAGCGCGAGCTCTCCTGTGACTTCATCGCCGGCTGCGACGGCTTTCACGGTATCTGCCGGCAGAGCGTTCCGCAGCACGAGCTGCGCACCTTCGAGCGCGTCTATCCATTCGCCTGGCTCGGCATCCTGAGCGACACCCACCCGGTCGCCGACGAGCTGATCTACGCCCACCACGAGCGCGGCTTCGCGCTATTCAGCATGCGCTCCACCACGCGCAGCCGGCTCTATATCCAGTGCACTCCCGACGAGCATTTGGACGAATGGCCCGACGATCGGATCTGGGAGGAGCTGCGCCTCCGCCTGGGCGGTGAGGCAGCCAGTCGGCTGGAGAGCGGCCCGTCGATCGAGAAGAGCGTTACTCCGATGCGCAGCTTCGTGGCCGAGCCGATGCGCTTCGGTCGACTGTTCCTGGCGGGCGACGCTGCGCATATCGTGCCACCGACTGGGGCCAAGGGGCTGAACCTCGCAGCATCTGACGTGCGCTATCTGGCGCGCGCCCTGATCGCCTTTTACGACAGGGGCAGCGAGTCGCTGATCGAGAGCTACTCTGCCGACTGCCTGCGACGGATCTGGAAAGCGGAGCGCTTTTCCTGGTGGATGACCTCGCTGCTGCACCGCTTCCCTGGCCGCAACCCGTTCGATGATCGCGTGCAGCTGGCCGAGCTCGACTACGTCACCGGCTCCACGGCGGCGGCAACGGCGCTGGCGGAGAACTATGTCGGCCTACCCTGGGAATGAGGCGCCTATGTTCGTGCACACGCGGCACATCACGATCGAATGGGGCGACTGCGATCCTGCCGGTATCGTCTTCTTTCCGCGCTACCTCGCCTATTTCGACGCCTGCACCTGGGCACTGTTCACCGCGGCCCTCGGCATGAAGAAGGTGGAGCTGCTGGCACATTACGGCACCATCGGCTGCCCAATGGTCGACCTGCGCACCCGTTTCCTGATTCCGTCCACCTACGGTGACGAGGTCGTGGTCGAGACGCAGATCCGGGAATTCCGTCGCAGCAGCTTCGACGTCCAGCATCGGCTGCTCAAGGACGGAGCCCTGGCCGTCGAGGGACTGGAGACGCGGGTCTGGGCGGCCACGGACCCTGAGCGCCCAGGGCGGCTGAAGTCGCGACCGCTACCTGCGGACATCATCCGCTCACTCGGTGGTGACCCGCTCCAGCCCCAGCCACTCGGCCATCAGCCTTAGCTCCTCCCCAAGCGGACCAGCCACCGTGCGCTCGTCCTGGTCCGCCTCGACGTGGGTCGCGAGCACGCGCAGGCAGCCCGCCTTGCGGTCGGCCTTGAGATCGACCCGCGCCACCAGCCGGTCGCCCAGCAGAAACGGCAGGACATAGTAGCCGTGGGTTCGTTTGTGCGCCGGCGTGTAGATTTCCAGGCGGTAGTGGAAGCCGAAGATACGCAAGGCGCGATCGCGTTCCCAGACCAGCGAGTCGAACGGTGACAGGAGGGCACGCGCCTCGACACGGCGAGGGGTGCGGGCCGCGGGGTCGAGAAAGGCGGGCTGCGTCCAACCTTCGACGGTGACCGGCACCAGGTCCCCGGCCTCGACCAGCTCCGCCAGCCGGATCGGCACATCGGCGACGTCGAGCCGGAAATATTCGCGCAGATCGCGGGCCGTGGCCACGCCCATAGCCCTTGCGGCCTGGAGCAGCAATGCCCGCTGGGCCGCCTCGGGTTCGGGCGTGGGCGTCGCGAGCACCGCCTTGGGCAGCACACGTTCCGGCAGATCGTAGATGCGCTCGAAGCCGCGCCGCGTCGCCGTGGTCACGAGGCCGGCCCAGAACAGGAACTCCAGCGCTCCCTTGCCATCGCTCCAGCCCCACCAGCCACCCTGGCCGGGCGTGGCATTGGTCAACTGCGAGGCGCCCAGCGGGCCACGCAGGCGGATCTCGGCCAGCACATCGTCGATGAACTCGCGCCGCTCCCGCCCGAACCTGGCCAATCCGCCGTAGATGCCCTGCCCTAGCGCCGCGCGCGCCATGCGCCAGCGCAGCAGCGGCTGCGATGCCACCGGCAGCAGCGATGCCTCGTGCCCCCAGTACTCGAACAGCCGCCGACGCCGCCCGTCATAGGCGAGGCGGTCGAGCAGAGCGGGCGGGTAGGGGCCGAGGCGGGAGAAAAGCGGCAGATAATGCGACCGGACGACGGCGCTCACCGAATCGATCTGTACCATTCCCAAGCGCTCGATCTGCCGCATGGCCTGCGCGGCGGTCGCAGGCTGTGGTAGCCGCGCCTGGGCGAAACCTTGGGCTGCCAGCGCGATCCGGCGCGTCGCCGCGGCGGAGAGGGATTCGGGACGGCGCATGAATGTCGGCTCCGGCTCGCCGGCCGATCAGCCCTCGGAGTCTATCGGGCGCATCGGGCACAGGCCTCGACGAACACGCGCAGCTTCGGCTGGTTTCGGCTCGCTTTCGGGAAGTAGATGTAGAGGCTGTCGCGGGCGGGGGCGAAGGATTCGAGCACCGGCTCGAGCAGGCCCTGGGCGAGCTCGGAGGCGGCCTGCAGGCTGGACATGTAGATGAGGCCCATACCCTGCACCGCCAAGGCACGCAGCAGGGCGGCATCCCCAGCCAGGATGGAGCCCGGTGGATCGATCGCCAGTGCCTGGCCGCCCCTCTCGAACTCCCAACGATAGACCTTGCCGTTGTCCGGCCGGCGGAAGCGAACGCACTCGTGGCGGGCGATATCCTCCGGCAGCTGCGGCCGACCCATCTTCGCGAAATAGGCGGGCGAGCCCAGCACGAGCCACCTGAAGGACGGCGAGACCCGCACGGCCACCATGTCACGGTCGATGAACTCGCCGATCCGAATGCCGGCATCGAATCCGCCGGCGACGAGCTCCGTCTGCCGGTCGTCGACCGTAAGCTCCACCTTGATCTCAGGCCAGGCTTCCCGGAAAGGCGGCAGCACCGGCTCGATGACATGCGACAGCGCAATCCGGTGCACGAGCAACCGCAGCGTGCCGGATGGCCTCGCCTGCATCCGCATCAGCTCATCCAGCATGCCCGTTATCGTCTCGGCCGCCGGTCCCAACTGCTGCAACAGCCGCTCACCGGATTCCGTCAGTGTCACCTTGCGCGTCGTGCGGTGAAAGAGCGGCAAGCCCAGCCGCCGCTCCAAAGCCTGCACCGCCTGACTGATCGCACCGGGAGTCACCCCAAGGTCAAGGGCGGCGCCGCGGAAGCTTCCCCGGCGCACGATGGCCAGGAATTCCGACAAGCCGTCAAAAGTGTCCGCCCGTGCCATGATTACCGGTAAAATCAGTTGGTTAGATTTGCGGTAGCTTGGATTTTGCGGAGCGACCCTGCCCCTCGGCATCCTAGATTAATCAGCTCAGCTATACAGCCTGTAAAGTTTGTGCGCGGTTATCCTGCCGGAGGCCGCAGCCTACATCGAGTTCGGTGAGACGCCCTGCCGTAGCCGGCAACAGCGTAGGATCTCTGTCCGGCGCACTTTGCCCAATTGGGAGCGAGGCCGCCCTTACCAGCGTAAAGGGGAAGACATGCGCTATAAGACTCTCGGTGGAACTGGCCTCGCGGTCTCGGAGATCTGTCTTGGCACGATGACCTTCGGCGGTCGCGGCTTCTGGACGGCGATCGGTACACTCGACCAGGGTGCCGCGGACGGCATCGTTGCCCGCGCCCTGGACGCCGGCGTCAACTTCATCGACACGGCCGACGTCTATTCGGACGGCCTGTCGGAGGAAATCACCGGCCGTGCCATCCGCAACTCGGGCCGCAGCCGATCCGACGTGGTGCTCGCGACCAAGGTCTATGGTGCCACCGGTACCGGTCCCAACGACCGTGGCGCGACACGGGCTCACATCATGGACGGGATCAAGGCCAGCCTGAAGCGGCTCGGGACTGACTATGTCGACCTCTACCAGATTCACGGCCTCGATCCGGTGACACCGGTCGAGGAGACGATCCGCGCCCTGGACGACCTCGTGCGCCAGGGCCATGTCCGCTATGTCGGCGTCTCCAACTGGCCGGCATGGACCATCATGAAGGCTCTGGGCATCGCCGAGAAGCATGGCTGGGCGCGGCTGTCGACCTTGCAGGCCTACTATACCATTGCCGGACGCGACCTGGAGCGCGAGATCACGCCATTGCTGGAGGCGGAGAGGCTGGGCCTCATGGTGTGGAGTCCGCTCGCCGGAGGGTTGCTGTCGGGCAAGTTCGACCGGAACAGCATTGGTCCCGAGGGCTCGCGCCGGGTCACCTTCGACTTTCCCCCCGTTAACAAGGAACGTGCGTTCGATTGCATCGACGTGATGCGCGAGATCGCCGACGGGCGCGGCGTATCGGTCGCGCGCATCGCCCTGGCCTGGGTCCTGCATCGACCTTTCGTGATGTCGGTGATCGTCGGTGCCAAGACGGTCGAACAGCTCGACGACAACCTTGCCGCAACGACGGTGAAGCTTACGGCCGACGAACTGTCGCGCCTCGACAAGGTCAGCGTGCTGCCGCCCGAATACCCGGGCTGGATGATCGAGCGCCAGGGCACCGCCCAGCTCGCGGCCGCCCGTTTCGTGGCCGAGAATGCCTGAGCACGTAGCAACTGCGGGGTCGACGGCCGAGCGCGGCCCCTCGGCAGCGCTGATCACCACGCTCTCGATCGCTACCGGCGCGTTGGTCGCCAACCTCTATTATGCGCAGCCGCTGGTCGCCACCATCGGGCCGGAGATCGGGGTGACACCCGATCTCGCGGGCTCCGTGGTGAGCGTCACACAGATCGGCTACGGCATCGGCCTGTTTCTGCTCGTATCGCTCGCCGATCTGGTCGAGAGCCGAAAGCTGGTGCTCGCGACGCTGGCCATCACCGCGCTGGGGCTGGTCGGGATGGCGACGGCAACGTCCGCCCAGCCCTTCTTCGCGGCCTCCTTCGTGATCGGGCTGTGCTCGACCGGAGCCCAGGTGCTCATTCCGCTGGTCGCCCACCTCACACCACCCGAGCAGCGCGGTCGTGTCGTCGGCAATGTGATGGCCGGGCTGCTGACCGGGATCATGCTCGCCCGCCCTACTGCCCTGTTCGTTGCCGCAAGCTTCGGCTGGCGGGCCGTGTTCTGGTCCTCGGCCCTTCTGATGGTGGGAATAGGGCTGGGCCTGGCGCGGATGATGCCGCGCTATCAACCGCGGGGCGGCATGCATTACGGCCACATCCTGATCTCCATGGCCGGCCTGTTGCGTGACATACCGTTTCTCCGCTGGCGGGCTGCCTACCAGGCCCTGCTGTTCGGCGCCTTCAACCTGTTCTGGACCGCTGTGCCGCTGATGCTTGCCGACCGCTTCGCCTTGAGCGAGCGTGGCATCGGACTGTTCGCATTGGCCGGTGCCGGCGGTGCCCTCGCTGCACCCATAGCCGGGCGGCTGGCCGATCGTGGGCTGAGTCGCATCACCACGGCTGGGGCGATGATCGCAGTGGGCACGGCATTCCTGGCCACCAGCTGGGCGGCGAGCGCAATGCTCCTGTCGGCGCTGGTTGTCCTGGCGGTCATCATCGACGCAGCCGTGCAGGCCAACCAGGTCGTCAGTCAGCGCATCATCTTCTCGGTCCCGGCGGAGATCAGGGGCCGGGTCAACGCGCTTTACATGACGATCACGTTCGGCGGCGGCGCCCTCGGCTCGCTGCTCGGCACGGTGAGCTATCACGGCGGTGGGTGGACGATGACCGCCATGGTCGGCGGCCTGATCGGCACCGTGGCTCTTGTTCTGTTCACCGTCGAAGCCCGGCGCTCCGCTGGCATGGCCGCCTAGGCTTCGGGCTGTTCGGGGGGCGGGCTATCCCACCAGGCGCGGACGGGCGTCGTCGCGCTCGGCCTCAATGAGCCGCCGCTCGGTATCCAGCTGATAGTTCCGGGTCTGAGGTACGGCGTCGCGGCGCTTGGACAGCTGCAGCTGAAACACGACACTGTCCAGATGTCGGAACGAGACCTCACTGGTGGCAAGGTAGAACTCCCACATGCGGCAGAACCGTTCGTCGTAAAGGGCAGCCACCTGGGCCCGGTTGGCTTCGAAGCGAAGCCGCCAGTGACGAAGGGTCTCCGCATAATGGAGACGGAGGACCTCGACGTCGTTGATCCATAGCCCCGACCGCTCGACCGCGGCACTGAGCTCGGACAGCGACGGCGAGTAGCCGCCTGGAAAGATGTATTTCTGCAGCCAGGGATTGGTGCTTCCGGGACCGTCCCGTCGGCCGATCGTGTGCAACAAGGCCACGCCGTCATCCGTCAGACGGTCGCGCACGGTACGGAAGAACTCGCCGTAGTGGTTGACGCCCACATGCTCGAACATGCCGACGGAGACGATGCGATCGAATTTGCCGGTCTCCTGGCGGTAGTCGCGCAGGTGAAACCGCGCGCTTGCGTCCAGGTCGGCCGCAGCTGCACGGGCATTGGCAATCGCCAGCTGCTCCGTCGACAGCGTGATGCCGGTGACCTCGGCGCCCAGCCGTTGCGCCAGATAAAGGCCGAGGCCGCCCCAGCCGCAACCGATGTCGAGCACCTTCATGCCGGGCTCAAGGCGCAACTTGGCCGCGATGTGCTGCTTCTTGCGCAGCTGGGCCGTCTCCAGATCCTGGCCCGGCTCCGTGAAGTAGGCGCAGGAATATTGCCGGTCCGCATCGAGAAACAGATCGTAGAGCTCTGCCGAGAGGTCGTAATGGTGCGCCACGTTGCGACGTGCGCGCGGCGCGGGGTTGAACTGCTTGAGGCGCCGCAATGAGCGATTGAGGATATCGACGGGGCCGCCAAGGTCCACGGCACCGGCGCGTTCCATGTTGCGCGCGAACAGCTCGATGAACTCGTAGGGCGACGCATCCTCGACGGTCAGCGTTCCCGCCATGTACGCTTCGCCGGCATGAAGGCCCGGATTCAACGCCAGGCGCCAGTGCAGGCTGCGATCGTGCAGGCGGACGGTGACGGAAGGCTCGCTGTCGGTTCCGAAGACGTGGCCCCGCCCGTCGGCGTCGATGACGGTGAGCCTTCCAAGCCGAATCAGTGGACGAAGCAGGCGGGAAAGCAGCATCGGCTCAGCACCCTTCCGTTGGGCCCAAGCTGTCGGGACCCGGCCCAAGCAATACGACGCCCTGCCGGTTAGCATTGATCGCCGACGCTGACGACCCGCACTTCCGCTGAGGCTGACTGCGGTGCATGCTGGGGTCCGTGCAAGGGAGGAGAAGGAAACATGGCAGAAGAAGGTCGAATTGCCGTCGTCACCGGAGCCGGCAGCGGCATCGGCC
>JAPJRA010000138.1:0-2073 GCA_030824835.1 Geminicoccaceae bacterium
GATCATGACACCGGCGGCCGACTGGATCAGGTGCGCGCAGGTGCGCGAGCCGACGACCAGGAAGAAGGCGTCCTGAATCTTGCGATGCAGCCAGATGATGCCGGTGAGCCCGCAGAACACCTCGCGCTGGCCGCGCTCGCGCAGCACGGGCGCCTCGGTGCAGCCGCTCACGCCGGCTGCTCCATCGTGGTCATGCCGTCGTCGAGCGGCCGCTGCAGGCGCGCCGCGCGCAGCTTCAGCACGAACTGCGCGGCGTTGACCAGGTAGCTGGCATAGGCGGCCAGGGCCAGCAGCATCAACTCGCGGGCGTCGAGCGCACCGGTGAAAAGCGCGATGAGGTAAGCCGTATGCAGCGCCAGCACGAGCATGCTGACCACGTCTTCCCAGAAGAACGCCGGCGCGAACAGCCAGCGGCCGAAGACCTCGCGCTCCCAGATCGAGCCGGTGATCATGATGGTGTAGAGCACCAGCGTCTTGACCACGATCGACCAGGTGGCAGCGACGATACCGTCGCCTGTGGCGAGATAGCGCAGGACCAGGCCGAGGCTGACCAGGAAGACCGCGAACTGCAGTGGTGCGAGGATGCCCTGAACCAGCGTCCAGCCCGAAGCGTCGCGCCGACGCCGCTCGGCCGCCGTGTACAGGCCCTGCCCTTCCACTCGTTCGAGCCGCCGCTGACCCACCTAGCCCTCCTGCACCCTGTGTCTTTGTTGACGGAGGCTAGCCCTCTCCTCTCGAAGCTGTCAACCACTCAAGACGTCATGCGTGGTTTACATTTAGCATGGAATTTGCCGATCCCAAGGCAGACAGCCCGATTCGTCGCCCCCGCCTTCGTAATTTGTCTCGTGTCGGGGTTGAGACGTCGTCACGGATCTGTATAGTGCCGTCTGCGCCTTCGGGGAGGTCACGGAATGGCTGCTGCCACCAAGCAGGCCGTCGATTGCGATGCCCGTAAAGTCCTGTTACCCCGGGGCAGAGTGGCGACCGGCGCGCGCAGGCTGACTGCCCCACGTTGGGACAGCCTGATCCAGGCCATCGACAATGAGATTATTCCCAGGTTGGTGCTGGCCCGTCGCGCGGGGCGGGAGACCCTGCGCATGCCCGCAGCCGATACCGCCACCCCGAAGGCGGTCGAGGTGGAAGAGTTGGCCGGCCTCGTGCTGACCAAGGACACGGCTGTTGCCCGAAGCTTCGTCGAGCAGATGCATGAGCGCGGGACGCCGGTGGAGACGCTGTATCTCGACTTGCTCGCGCCGACGGCACGCCGACTGGGCGAGTTGTGGTGTGAGGACAGTTGCGACTTCACCGATGTCACCGTCGGTCTTGGGCGGCTGCAGGAAGTATTGCACGAGTTGAGCCCACTGTTCCGCGCGGAGGTCGAGCCGCATGAGCGCGGCCGCCGGGTCCTGCTGGTGCCGGTGCCGGGTGAGCAGCATTCGTTCGGCCTGCACATGGTGGCGGAATTCTTCCGTCGAACCGGCTGGGACGTGTGGTCAGGGGCACAGATCAGCTCGGGCGCCGACCTGGTACAGGTCGTGCGCAGCGAGTGGTTTGCCGTGGTCGGCCTGTCGCTGGCCTGCGAGACGCGCATCGACGCGCTGGCGACGGGCATTCGGGCCTTGCGTCGCGCGTCGCGCAATCGGGCGATCGGCGTGCTGGTAGGCGGACCGCTGTTCATCGAGCATCCCGAGCTGGTCGCGCGGGTCGGCGCCGATGCTACTGCGATCGACGGCGGCCAGGCACCGATGCAGGCGCAGAACCTGCTGGCGCTGCTCGCCCGCCGTCGCTGAGTTCTCAACCTAAGCGCGCATTCGATCGGCACCGAACAGGCAGGTCGACGTCAGGCCGGCACGACGGTTACTGTTGCCACGAGTGTCATTATTTTCTGACGTATAGAAATCTTGACAACACTATCGGTTCGTCGCTAGTCGAGTGAATTCGCTCCTCCGACAAACTGGATCGATAGGAAACGTGTCCAGGTTGCCGTCGCCTCCCCAGCGTGGAGGACCACAAGGTCGCGTACGGGCTTTCGGCTCGGCGGACAACACGCTTGCGGACCTCGACGCGCCGACC
>JAPJRA010000138.1:2083-8044 GCA_030824835.1 Geminicoccaceae bacterium
ACCGCCGCCGATATCGCGCTGATCGTCGACGCCCAGGGTGTGGTCCGCGATGCGATCAGCGGCGACGAGGAACTGGCCGCGACCTGGCTGGCGGCATGGCAGGGCAAGCCATGGATCGACACGGTCACGGTGGAGAGCCGGCCTAAGATCCAGGCCATGCTCACGGACGCGGCCGACGAGCGACGGCGACACGTCAATCACGCCCTGCCGCATCATCCCGACCTGCCCGTGCTCTACAGTACGGTCCGGCTCGGCGCCGCCGGCAACCTTGTCGCGCTGGGCCGCGACCTGCGCGCCATGGCGTCCTTGCAGCAGCGCGTGGTCACGGCGCAGCAGTCGATGGAGCGCGATTACTCCCGGCTGCGCCATGTCGAGACACGTTATCGGCTCCTGTTCCAGGTCACCTCGGAGGCCGTGCTGGTCGTCGATGCCTCGAGCTACCGGATCGTCGAGGCGAACCCGGCGGCCAGCCAGCTCCTGGGCGAGACGGCCAAGCGTATCGTCGGCCGCACCTTCTTTGATGGCTTCGATCCCGCCACCCTGGCCGACGTCCGCACCCTTCTGGCCGGCGTGCAGGCCAGTGGCCGCGCCGAGAACGTGCGCGCCCGACTCGCCGAGGGCCAGCGCGAGCTGCTGGTCTTCGCCTCCCTTTTCCGTCAGGAGAGCGCATCGCTGTTTCTCGTCCGCCTGCTGCCACTCGGCGGTGATGCGGGCAATGTCGCCGTGGCCAAGTCGCGCTTGCTGGAGCTGGTCGAGAGCGCGCCGGACGGCTTCGTCGTCACCGGGCTCGACGGCCGGATCCTCACCGCCAATGCAGCCTTCCTCGATCTCACCCAGCTCGCGACCGAGGAGCAAGCCCGCGGCGAGTCCCTGGAGCGTTGGCTGGGACGCCCGGGTGTGGACCTCAATGTCCTGATCGCCAACCTGCGCCAGCACGGCACCGTGCGCCTGTTCGCCACCACCTTGCGCGGCGAGTATGGCGCGGCAGCCGAGATCGAGGTGTCTGCGGTGGCGGTGACCGCCGGTGACCAGCCATGTTACGGCTTCACCATCCGCAACGTAGGCCGCCGGCTGCCGCCCGAATCACGCCTTGGCACGGAGCTGCCACGCTCGGTCGAGCAGCTGACGGAGCTGGTCGGCCGCGTGCCGCTCAAGGACCTGGTGCGCGAGACCACGGACGTGATCGAGCGTCTGTGCATCGAGGCCGCCCTGGAGCTGACCGGCGACAACCGCGCCTCCGCCGCCGAGATCCTGGGCCTCAGCCGGCAGAGCCTCTACGTCAAGCTGCGCCGCTACGGGCTCGGTGACCTGGGCTCGGACGGCACCGACGAAGGTTGACCTGCCGGGACCGCCTGCAGGAAGCGATCATAGTCGGCGAGAAACCGCTGTGGCTGCTCGAAATGGGGCAGAGCGCCGGTGTCGTACGGCTGCAGCCGCCAGTTCGACCGCGCCTTGGTCCAGCCGGCCGCGCTGAAATCCTTGAAGTCCCCGCGCGTCGCATGCGGTACCCACACCGGCATCTCGAGCTGCTGGTAGACCGAGACGATGTCACGGCTGAACAGCCGACCCGAGACGAAGGCATAGGGCGCGTTCTTGGCCCCAGGCTGATGCGCCGTCAGGTAGTCGTATTCAGCGAGGCCCTCGTCGATCACCTTCGAGCCGAAGGTCCGCTCCAGGAAATAGCGGATGCTCCGCCGGCTCACGAGCAGGTCATAGATGGCCTGGCTCCAGATGGGGAACGTAAAGAACCGGTAGAGCCCGGGCACCTCGCGAGTCCCGGCCGACGTGGATGGCGCCGCCGCGTAGGAGCTGCTGAAACCCGTGGGTGTCACCAACGCCAGGGTGCGCACGCTCGCGGGTCTCTCGGTGGCCGCCCGGGCGACGAACTCCGAGCTCAGCGAGATCGCCAGCACGTCGACGGGCAACGGCCCGGATTCGGCTTGGATCGCATCGAGCGCGTCGTGGATCGCGGCCACATAGAGGGCCGGATCATAGGGCCGGTCGCTGCGATCCGAATGGCCGAACCCGGGCAACTCCAAAGCATGGACGCGATGGCTCTGGATCACGTGCTCGAAGATCGGCTTGACCTCGTAGGCCGAGCCGGCGGCATTGATGCTGTGCACCAGCAGCATGGGCCTGCCCTGCCCGGCGACGTAACAGCCGAGCCTGCCGGCCCGCCCGGCGAGCGTGCGTCGCTCGGCGCTCAGGGCCGCAGGCAGGGGGGAGGATCCGGTCGGCGAAGCGGCCAAGGTTCTGCCTCGGGCTGGGTACGGGAGCGCCAGCATACTTGCTGGAAAGTTGAGCGTCGACTGTCAGTCTTCGTTGACGTTTCCATGTGTCAATGGTACCGCGGAGGGCATGGAACCTTCGGCTCAGGCGGCTGCTCTCAATGCGCGACCCGATTGGGGCGCCGTGCTCGAACTTCTCAAGCCGATCACCTGGTTCGCGTCGATGTGGGCCTTCGGGTGCGGTGTCGTGTCCTCGGGCCTGCCGCTCGCCGATCGCTGGCCCGAGGTGCTGGCCGGCATCGTGCTCGCGGGACCGATGGTGTGCGCCACCAGCCAGGCGGTCAACGACTGGTTCGATCGTCACGTCGATGCCATCAACGAGCCGAACCGGCCGATCCCGTCGGGGCGCGTCCCCGGACGCTGGGGCCTGTACATCGCCATCGGCTGGACCGGCCTGTCGCTGCTGGTGGCGACGCTGCTGGGGCCCTGGGGCTTCGGCGCGGCGGTGGTCGGGCTGGCGCTGGCCTGGGCCTACAGCGCGCCGCCGATCCGGCTCAAGCGTAACGGCTGGTGGGGCAACAGTGCCGTCGCCGCCTGCTACGAGGGTCTGCCCTGGTTCACCGGCGCCGCCGTGATGGTCGGGGGCTGGCCGGGCTGGCCCGTGGTCGTGCTGGCCGCCCTCTATAGCATCGGTGCGCACGGCATCATGACCCTCAACGACTTCAAGTCGGTCGAGGGCGACCGCCGGATGGGTATAGCCTCCCTGCCGGTGCTGCTCGGGGTCGAGCGTGCTGCCCACGTCGCCTGCCTGTTCATGGGGCTGGCGCAGCTGGCGGTCATCGTCGTGCTGCTCTGGTGGGCCAAGCCGTTCCAGGCGGCCATCGTGGCTCTGCTGCTGGTCGTGCAGGTCCGGCTGATGGCCCGCATGCTGCGCGATCCGCGCGCCGCAGCACCGATCTACAACGCCACCGGCACCACCTTCTACGTCCTCGGCATGCTGACCGCCGCCTGCGCGGTGCGGCTGGCCTTTCCGGTGGGCCTGTGACCGCGGCCCCGCTGGGCTGGCTCGGCATCGTCCGGCTGGGACTGGTCCAGACGGCACTCGGCGCCATCGTCGTGCTGACGACCTCGACCTTGAACCGGGTGATGGTCGTGGAGCTGGCCCTGCCCGCGACGCTGCCCGGCGCGCTGGTGGCCCTGCACTATGCGATCCAGATGCTCCGCCCGCGCCTCGGCTATGGCTCCGACGTCTCCGGCCGGGCCACGCCGTGGATCGTCGGCGGGATGGGCATTCTCTGCACGGGTGGGCTGCTCGCCGCCGTGGCAACCGCCTGGATGGCCACCAGCCAATGGTCCGGCATCGCCCTTGCCGTCCTGGCCTTCTTGATGATCGGCGTCGGCGTCGGTGCCTCCGGCACCTCCGTCCTTGTGCTGCTGGCCAAGCGCGTGGTGGAAGAGCGTCGGGCTGTGGCCGCCACCATTGTCTGGCTGATGATGATCGCAGGGATAGCCGTGACGGCTGGTGTCGCCGGCAGCCTGCTCGACCCGTTCACGCCGACCCGCCTGGTCGCGGTGGCCGGTGGCGTCGTCGCGTTCGCGTTCGTCCTGACCCTGCTCGCGGTCTGGGGCGTGGAGCGCGGCAGCCATGCGTCGACCAGCACGCAGGCCGGTGCGAAGGCGCCGTTCCTGCAAGCGCTGGCCGAGGTCTGGGCCGAGCCGCAAGCGCGCCGCTTCACCATCTTCGTGTTCGTCTCGATGCTCGCCTACAGTGCCCAGGACCTGATCCTCGAGCCCTTCGCCGGGCTCGTCTTCGCCTTCACGCCCGGCGAATCGACCAAGCTCTCGGGCGTCCAGCATGGCGGCGTGCTGCTGGGCATGATCGCCGTGGCGCTGGCCGGCAGCCTCGGCCGTGGCCGCTTCGGCTCGCTGCGCGCCTGGACCGTCGGCGGCTGCCTCGCCTCGGCGGCGATGCTGGCCGGCCTCGCCCTCGCCGGCTTCGTCGGCCCGACCTGGCCGCTGCGCCCGACCGTGTTCGGCCTCGGCGTGGCCAACGGCGCCTTCGCGGTCGCGGCCATCGGCTCGATGATGGGTCTCGCCGGCAAGGGCCGCGAGGCACGCGAGGGCGTGCGCATGGGCCTGTGGGGTGCGGCACAGGCGATCGCCTTCGGCCTCGGCGGATTCTCGGGCACGGTCGCCGCGGATGTCGCCCGGCATCTCATGGGTGCCCCCGACATCGCCTACGGCACGGTGTTCGCGGGTCAGGCCGTGCTGTTCATCATCTCGGCCGGCCTGGCCGCCGGCGTTGGCAGGGACACGCAGACGCGCCAGCCTTCTCCTTCCCCCACCACCGGCGTGCCTTGTACCGCCGGGCTCGGCAGGTGAGTGCCATGACGGACATCCGGACATTCGACGCGGTCGTCGTCGGCGGCGGCCCGGCGGGGGCCACGGCCGCGGCCGAGCTCGCCCGCCAGGGCCGTTCGGTCCTCCTGCTCGACCGGGCCGGACGGATCAAGCCCTGCGGCGGCGCCATACCGCCGCGCCTTATCCGCGACTTCGCGATTCCTGACGAGCTGCTGGTGGCTCGGGTCAACTGCGCGCGCATGGTCTCGCCCAAGGACGAGAAGGTCGACATGCACATCGAGGGCGGCTTCGTCGGCATGGTCGACCGCGAGGTGTTCGACGAGTGGCTGCGCGACCGTGCCGCCGCCGCCGGCGCCGAGCGTGCGTCCGGCTCCTTCGACCGGCTTGAGCGCGCGGCCGACGGTACGGCCGTCATCCGCTATCTGCCGCACGGCGCCCCGCGCGGCAGCGAGCCTGCCGCCGTCCGCGCCAGGGCCGTGATCGGAGCCGACGGGGCAAACTCGCAGGTGGCACGCCAAGAGGTCCCCGGCGCGGACAGGATGCGCTTCGTCTTCGCCTACCATGAGATCGTCAAGGCGCCACAAAACGGCGAGGCCGGCTACGATCCGGCCCGCTGCGACGTCATCTATCGCGGCAGATTTTCGCCCGATTTCTATTCTTGGGTGTTCCCGCACGGCGAAACGGCCAGCATCGGCACCGGCTCGATGAACAAGGGGTTCTCGCTACGCGGCTCCATCGCCGATCTCCGCCGGACGATCGGCCTTGCCGGCTGCGAGACCATCCGTCGCGAGGGCGCGCCGATTCCGCTCAAGCCGTTGCGCAGGTGGGACAATGGCCGCGACGTGGTGTTGGCCGGCGATGCCGCCGGCGTCGTGGCGCCCGCCTCGGGCGAGGGAATTTACTATGCCATGCTGGGTGGGCAGCTCGCCGCCGTCGCCGCCGACGCCTACCTCGCCACCGGCGACGCGCGCGCGCTGGCGGGCGCCCGACGGCAGTTCATGAAGGCGCACGCCCGGGTGTTCTGGATCCTCGGCATCATGCAGCGCTTCTGGTACGCGAACGACATGCTGCGCGAGCGGTTCGTCAAGATCTGCCGCGACAAGGACGTGCAGCAGCTGACGTTCGAGTCCTACATGAACAAGGAGCTGGTGCGGAAGAAGCCGATCGCCCACGTCCGCATCTTCTTCAAGGATCTGGCACACCTGTTCGGCCTCGTCCGCGCGTGAGCCTGGCCGGGAGCCGACGCTGGCAGGTGGTGCTGGTCGCTGCCCTCGCCGCCTTGGCGGTGGGCGTGCTTGGCACGGCTGCCACCGATCTCGGTCCCTGGTACCAATCGCTGGTCAAGCCCGCCTGGCAGCCACCGGACCTGCTG
>JAPJRA010000139.1 GCA_030824835.1 Geminicoccaceae bacterium
GGGCTACGAGCAGCGTGGGCTGGCGCGCGTTCGGGTCGAGTTCCTGGGTCTGGCCGATGCACGCGGCACACCGCCCGAGCCCACCGTGATCAGATACGCTGCACCCGCACCCAAGCCACAGGCGCGACCGCAGCCGCAAGTTCAATTGGCGGCAGCGACGGCGCCGGCCACAGCTCCGGCAAGGGCGCCACTCCGGGCGGTCGGTCCAGCTCCCATACCGGCGAGTACACGCCTCGTCGCCTGCTCGGTCGAGGGTCAGTTCGTCCAGGTCGGTGCGTACGCCGAGACGGATCAGGTGCTGGCGGCGATGGCAAGTCTGGAGGGCTTGGGCCAAGTGCGGGTCGAGCCCGCGTTCGCGGGCAACCGGGCCGTGGCCCGCGTCCGATTGGGGCCGGTAGCCGGTTCCGACGCAAGCAGCCTGCTGGCTCGGGTGGTGGCCCTCGGCTATACTGACGCATTTCTCATCCCGGTCCCCCATAATGGGGATGTGACGCTTGTGAGTTGCTGAGCGCGGGGCTTGGCTCACTCGACGAGGTGCTCGATGCTGTTGCGGCTGTTAATGGCGGTTGGGATAGTCGCCGCGTGGATGGTGACGCCGGCCTGGGCCTTCGAGACGGCAGCTCGGTCGGCCATCATCATGGATTATCGAACCGGCTCCGTGCTGTTCGAGAAGAATGCGGATGAGCGGATACCGCCGGCGTCGATGAGCAAGTTGATGACGGCCTACATGATCTTCGACAGTTTGAAGAGTGGCCGGCTGAAGCTCGAGGATGAGATCACCGTCAGTGAGCGGTCCTGGAAAATGGGCGGTTCGCAGATGTTCTTAAAGGTCGGGGACCGCGTCAGGGTCGAGGATCTGATACAGGGGATCATCGTCCAGTCGGGCAACGATGCCTGCGTCGCAATGGCGGAGGCCATCGCCGGCTCCGAGGAAGAATTCGCGCGCCAGATGACCGAGAAGGCGCATGAAATTGGACTGGCCAGCAGCACGTTTGCCAATTCGACTGGCCTTGATGCGCCAAATCATTTGATGACAGTGCGCGATCTTGCCGTTTTGACGAGACATATCATCATCGAGTTTCCCGAGTATTTCAAATATTACTCAGAGCGGGAGTTCGAGTACGGCGGGATCAAGCAGCCGAACCGCAACCCCCTGCTGCAGGCCAACGTCCCCGGCGTCGATGGGATGAAGACGGGCTTTACCGATCAGTCCGGCTACGGTCTGGTCGCCACGGCGAAGCGCGATGACCGCCGCATCATCGCGGTGCTGGCGGGGCTCGAATCCACCAAGCAGCGCCGGTTCGAGGGCGAACGGGTGTTGGAGTACGGCTTCCGCGAGTTCCAGGAATACCATCTGTTCCAGCCGGGGCAAGCGGTCGTCGATGCGGATGTCTGGCTGGGCGCTGCGCCCAAGGTGTCGCTGGTGTCGTCCGAAGATGCCTCCGTCACCCTGACCCGTGAGGTGCGCAAGGGGCTGGTAGTCAGACTCAGCTATGCCAATCCCGTGGCCGCTCCCGTCTTGGCGGGTACGGAGCTGGGTCATGCGATCATCGAAGCTCCCGGTATGACACCCATCTCCGTGCCGCTGGTCGCTGGCAACGATGTTGCGAAGGCCAGCCTGATGGGGCGGGCGACCGGGACGCTGACCTACCTGATCTGGGGTACCCCCGCATCCTGACGTCGCCACCGATGCCACGTGGTCGCTTCATCACCTTTGAAGGTGGCGAGGGATCGGGCAAGAGCACCCAAGCGCGTCAATTGGTAGAGCGTCTGCGCGGCTTCGGGCTCGAGGTGCGCCTGACCCGTGAGCCGGGCGGCACCGAGGGGGCGGAAGCAATTCGCGAGCTGATCGTCCACGGCTCGGCGGAGCGTTGGCGGCCGCTGAGTGAGCTATGCCTGTTCATGGCCGCCCGCGACGATCACTTGCATCGTGCGATCCTGCCGGCCCTGACACGTGGCGAGTGGGTGGTCTGCGACCGCTTTGCCGATTCGAGCCGTGTCTATCAGGGTTATGCCGGCGGCCTGGGGCTCGATCTCGTCGACCGGCTGCAGGAGCCGGTGCTGGGCGAGCACATGCCCGATCTGACCTTGCTGCTCGACCTGCCTGTCGAGACCGGGATGGCCCGCTGCGCCGAACGCGGTGCCATGGCCCGCTTCGAGGCCAAGGGGCGCGACTATCACGAGCGGGTACGCCGAGGCTTCCTTGCTCTGGCGGCGATGGAGCCGGACCGCTTCGTCATCGTCGACGCGGCAGTCGGTGCGGCCGAGGTCGCACGGGCGGTCTTGCAGGCCGTGGCTGGTCGCTTCGGACTGGCGATGCCATGAGCGAGGTGCCACCGCAGGCGAACCCCTATCTGTTTGGGCACGTCCGTGCCGAGGCCATCATGCTGCGCGCCATGACCAGTGGCCGCCTCCCGCATGCTTGGCTGCTGCGTGGTCCGCGCGGCATCGGCAAAGCCACGCTGGCCTACCGTTTCGCCCGTCGTCTTCTGGCGGGCGACGACCATCAGCGCGCCGCCGCCGATCCGACCCATCCGGTCTTTCGCATGGTGGCGAAGAAGGCCCATCCGGACCTGCGCATTCTTGAGCGCATCGTGAATCCGAAGACCGGCAAGCTGTCCAAGGAGATCCTGGTCGATCAGGTCCGGTTGGCGGACGACGCGCTCTACGCCACCGCGGCGCGGGCGGGACGCAAGGTGCTGGTCATCGACCCTGCCGACGAGCTGAACAGCTCCGGTGCGAACGCCTTGCTGAAGCTGTTGGAGGAGCCACCCGCCAGTGTGGTGCTGCTCCTGGTCTGCCAGCGCCCCGGTCTGCTGCCGCAGACGATTCTCTCCCGCTGCGCCCAGCTGCCGCTGGCCCCACTGTCCACGGCCGACATGCTGACCGGCCTCGGCGAGTTGGCGCCGGCGCTGCCGGAGGGCCGCCGCGCTGGGTTGGCCGAACTCGCCGAAGGCTCGATCGGCCGCGCACTGGAGCTGGATGCGGGTGCCTGGCTGGACCGCTACGCCGAGCTGCTGCCCAAGCTCGTGGCCGGTCGTAACAGCCCCGCGGCTCGGGTGGCGCTCGCCTCCAAGCTCGTGCAGGGGGGCGACGGTCAGGGATTTCGCACCACCGCCGATCTGCTCGGCTTCGTGCTGCGTCGGCTGGCCTTCCGACAGGCTGGTCGTCGGCAGTTGGTCGAGCTTTTTCCCGGCGAACACGTCCTTTTGGACGAGCTGGCTTCCGGTCGCGGCCTTGATCACTGGGTTGGCTTGTGGGACAAGCTTGCGGTCCTGGCGGCGCGGGTCGACGCGGTCAATCTCGATCCGCTGCAGGCAATGCTCCAGGTCGTGCAGGCGATTTGCGCTGTCGAGCCCTTGAGCGAGCTCTCGATCGCCTGAGTTCACCTGGAGACCGGCATGACCGCGTCCGGCGCGTTCTACATCACGACGCCCATCTACTACGTCAACGACCAGCCGCACATCGGCCATGCCTACACCACGCTGGCATGCGATGCGCTGGCCCGGTTCATGCGGCTCGATGGCCGCACGGTGCGCTTTCTCACCGGGACCGACGAGCACGGCCAGAAGGTCGAGAAAGCGGCCGGCGACGCCGGGGTCGACCCGCAGACCTTTACGGACAGGGTCTCGCAGCGCTTTCGCGATCTGGTCGCGGCGATGAACTTCAGCCACGACGATTTCATCCGCACCACCGAGCCGCGCCACAAGGCGGGCGTGGCGGCGCTGTGGCAGCGCCTGATCGACAGCGGCGACATCTACCTCGGCTCCTATGCCGGCTGGTATTCGGTCCGCGACGAGGCGTTCTACACCGAGACCGAGCTGGTCGACGGCAAGGCGCCGACCGGTGCCCCCGTCGAGTGGGTGGAGGAGCCGTCCTACTTCTTCCGCCTGTCGGCTTGGCAGGAGCGGCTGCTCGCGTTTTATGAAACGAACCCGAGCTTCGTGCTGCCGGCCACGCGGATGAACGAGGTCAAGAGTTTCGTGAAGGGCGGCCTGCAGGACCTGTCGGTGTCGCGCACCACCTTCGCCTGGGGCATCCCGGTTCCGAACGATCCGGCGCACGTCGTGTATGTCTGGCTCGATGCGCTGACCAACTATATCTCGGCGCTGGGCTATCCCGACACCGAAGGGGAGCTCTACCGCACCTTCTGGCCGGCGAACTTCCATGTCGTCGGCAAGGACATCCTGCGCTTCCATACGGTCTACTGGCCGGCCTTCCTGATGAGCGCGGGCCTCAAGCCGCCCAAGCAGGTCTTCGCCCACGGCTGGTGGACGGTCGAAGGCCAGAAGATGTCCAAGTCCCTGGGCAACGTGGTCAGCCCGTTCGAGCTGGTCGAGAAGTACGGCCTCGACCAGACCCGCTACTTCCTGTTGCGCGAGATTTCCTTCGGCAGCGACGGCGACTTCAGCCACGCCGCCATGGTTCGCCGCATCAATCACGATCTCGCCAACGATTATGGCAATCTGGCCCAGCGCGTGCTGTCGATGATCGCGAAGAACTGTGGCGGCAAGGTACCCGAGCCGGGGCTATTGACCGACGCCGATATGGTCCTGCTTGATGGTGCTCACGGCCTTCTGCCACGCGTCCGCAGTTGCATGGCCGAGATCGCCGCGCATCGGGCTTTGGAGTTGATCTGGGAGATCTGTGGCGACGCCAATCGCTACGTCGACGCCCAGGCGCCTTGGTCCCTGCGTAAGACCGACCCGGCTCGCATGGCCACCGTTCTCTGGGTGCTGGCCGAGACCATACGTCACCTGGCGATCTTGACCCAGCCCTTCATGCCCGATGCCTCGGCCAAATTGCTGGACCTGTTGGCGGTCGAGCAAGTGGACCGAAGCTTCACGGCCGTCGAGGCGGGCGTGCTTCGGGCCGGTACCGTGCTGCCGGCACCGGCAGGTGTGTTTCCGCGTCATACGGATACCGGAGCGGCATGATCGTCGACAGCCATTGCCACCTCGATTATCCGGGCCTCGCCGAGGACGAGGCCGGGGTGGTGGCGCGCGCGCAGGCGGCAGGCGTCGGGCAGATGGTCCATATTGCGGCCAAGCGCGCCGGCTGGCCGGTCGGCATTGCTCTCGCGGAGCGCCGGCCTGAGGTCTTCTGCGCCGTGGGCATCCATCCGCACGAGGCCGGCACCGAGGGCTTGGACGACCCGGCCCCGCTGGTCGAGCTGGCGGCGCACGCTAGGGTCGTGGCCATCGGAGAGAGTGGCCTGGACTATTTCTACGATCACGCGCCGCGCGACAGGCAAATGGTTAGCTTTCGCACCCACATCCAGGCGGCCCGCAGCACTGGCCTGCCGCTGGTCGTCCACACCCGCGACGCCGACGACGATACCATGGCGCTGCTCGAAGTGGAGATGGAAGCTGGCCCGTTCACGGGCGTCATCCACTGCTACAGCTCGAGCCGCCGGCTCGCCGAGCGAGCCGGCGCCATCGGCATGTATTTCGGCATCGGCGGTATCCTTACCTTCAAGAACTCGGCGGCACTGCGCGAGACGGTAGCCGGCATGCCGCTCGATCGGCTGATCCTCGAGACCGACTCGCCTTATCTGGCCCCGGTGCCGTTCCGTGGCCGTACCAACGAGCCGGCCTACACGGCGCACGTCGCCAAGGTGCTGGCCGAGGTGCGCAGCCTGCCGCTGGCGGAGATCGAACACGCCACCACGGCGAACTTTCACCGCCTGTTCACCAAGGTCCCCGTATGCGCGTGACCGTCCTGGGTTGCGGCACCTCGTCGGGCGTCCCGCAGATCGGCTGCGACTGTGCGGTCTGTCGCTCGGACGACCCGCGCAATAAGCGGCTACGGTGCTCCATCCTGATCGAGAGCAAGGGCCAGCGCATCCTGGTCGACACCGGCCCTGACCTGCGTCAGCAGTGCCTCAGTGCCGGGATCGGCGCGATCGACGCGCTGATCTACACCCATGCTCACGCCGATCATGTCCATGGCATCGACGATCTGCGCGCGATCAACAACATCATCATGGCACCCATCCCGACCTACGCCGAGGCTGCCGTGCTCGATCGCGTCCGTGAGCGCTTTCCCTATGTGTTCGAGGGTGGCCGGGCCGGCTTTGGCTATTGGCGGCCGGAGCTGACGCCTCATCCCGTAGAGGGCTCGTTTCGGATCGGCGAGGTCGAGATCGTATCGTTCCCGCAGAAGCACGGCCGTGGCATTACCTCGGGGCTGCGCATCGGCCCGTTCGCCTACTCCACCGACACGGATGGGCTCGACGTTGCCGCCCTTTCTATCCTGAAAGGTGTGGACGTCTGGATCGTCGACGCGCTGCGCGATCGCCCGCACCCCAGCCACGCGCATCTCGAGCTGGCGCTTGGCTGGATCGACCATGTCTGCCCGTCCCGCGCCTACCTCACGCACATGAACCATGAAGTCGACTATGACGACTGGGCGGGCCGCCTGCCGCCGGGAGTCCTGCCTGCGCACGATGGGCTGGTGATAGAGATCGACGACGGCACCTGAACAGCGATCCTGGCGCCACGATGGTCACGGAGCCGGTTGCCACAGCCGGGCCGCCATGTCACACGACGCGCCAATCCAGCCACCGGGACCCGGCCGTGTTGCTCGAACAGAATTGCTACTACGACCTGCCGCCGGGCAAGGTCGCCTCGGTCGTGACCTATCTGGAAATGACCGCTCCACCGGCAGCCGCGCCGCTGCCGAAATCAGCCGAGCTGACGTTGCGTCAGGTCGAGCGCCCCGACCTCGACTGGTACCGCGACCTCTACCGGCGGATCGGCACCGACTGGCTCTGGTTCAGCCGGCTGGTGATGCCCGACGCTGAAGTCCTGGCGACGATTCGTCACCCTTCCGTCGAGGTCTATGCCCTGGCTCGCGAAGGCGTCGACCACGGTCTGCTCGAACTCGACCGACGCGAGCCGCCCGACATCGAGCTGGCCTATTTCGGCCTTACCCCCGATCTCGTCGGCGTGGGTGCTGGCCGTTGGCTCATGTCACAGGCGATTCAACTGGCGTGGAGACATGGCCCGCGGCGTTTCTGGGTGCATACCTGCAGCCTGGACCATCCGAACGCGCTACCATTCTACGTCCGCTCCGGGTTTCACCCCTACAAACGGGCCGTCGAGGTGGCGGATGATCCGCGGCTGATCGGTCTGGCGCCGCGCGACTCGGCGCCGTGGCTGCCGCTCATCGCCTAGGGTTGCGTGGCGCATTGCGCCCGTCGGGCAGGATTGTGTAAACTATACATTGACTAAAATGCTGAGTCTCTGCACCATCGGTTGAGAATTCTCAAGTCGGAGAAGAATGATGGGCACAGGCAAAGGCGATCGCTGCGGCTACTGGTGGCGCGGCTTCGCCATGGTTGTCCTGGCTCATTTAGTGACGGCAACGGCGCTGGCCGGGGCCAGTGATGCAGCGTCGCCTCTGGTGGCCGACTCGGCTACGGATTCGCGCGGCGTATTCAAAATCTGTCACGATCAGACCTACGCGCTGTGCGCTGTCTCCAGCTGCTTCGTCTTCAACAACGTCTCCTACTGCACATGCGACGTCAAGAAAGGTGACAGTATCAGTCTTCCGTTCAATTACGGCAAAGGCAAGGATATCTGCTCGGTCAATGCCGAGGGTGTGGGCAACGGCTACATGGTGAGCACGTACAGCCTGCCGGAGTCGGTGGTGAAGCCGCGTGGTAATCAGGCGCTCTACACCTGTCCCGCCGCTACCTCGACCGGCGCCTACGCCCAATGCGACGGTGGCATCTGCTTTCGCAGCACCCAGGGCCAGAATTTTCCGGGGTCGCCCAAGCCGCTGAAGCCGAACCAGATCATCTGCTCCTGCCCGATCACCGTAGCCAATCCGGCAACCGCCAAGATCGGCTACCAGATCGCCGGCCCTTATCCCTGCGAGAGCGGTTTCTTCAAGAATTGCGGCAGCAAGGTCGCGAGCACGGATACCGGTGCCAGGATCTACGTTGGCGCGCCCACCGGGTCCGCACGCCTGCTGACGCGCCTGCTCTACGGC
>JAPJRA010000140.1 GCA_030824835.1 Geminicoccaceae bacterium
TCGCTCGATGTCGCGCTCGCCCATGTAGACAATGCACTCGAGCCCGAACCGCGCGGCCACCGTGGCGGTCGCGACGCCATGCTGGCCGGCACCGGTCTCGGCGATGATCCGCTTTTTGCCCATGCGGCGGGCGAGTATCATCTGGCCGAGCACGTTGTTGATCTTGTGTGCGCCGGTATGGTTGAGCTCATCGCGCTTGAAGTAGATCCGGGCCCCACCGAGATGCCCGGTCAGGCGCTCGGCAAGGTAGAGCGGCGATGGACGGCCGACATAATCCTTGAACCAGCCCTCGAGCTCGGCGCCGAATGCTGGATCACGCTTGGCCACCTCGTAAGCCTGCTCAAGCTCCAAGATCAGCGGCATCAGCGTCTCAGCGACGAACCTGCCGCCGTGGATGCCGAACCGGCCATGTTCATCTGGCCCGGTGCGCAGACTGTTGGGCAAGGTCATCGCAAAGATCCTCTCACGCGTCGGCCGCTGCCGCGTCGATCCGGCGGGCTGCCGCGAAAAACGCCTCGAGCTTCTCCGGGTCCTTGATCCCCGGACGGCTCTCGACACCCGAGGAGACGTCGACAATAGGCGCTCGGGTCAGGGCGACTGCAGCTTGGAGATTGGTGGCGTGCAGCCCTCCGGCAAGCAGCCAGGGCTTCGCAAGCGACAAGGACTGCAGCAGCCGCCAGTCGAAGGGCAGGCCGTGGCCGCCGGGCCACGCTGCATCGCGGGGCGGCTTGGCATCGAACAGCAGCATGTCGGCGGTGTCTGCAAAGGCCGACACGGACAAGAGGTCCTCAGCGGTCTCGACTCGCAAGGCCTTGATCACCCGACAGCCCGAGCGCAGCACGATTTCGGCAACGCGCTCCGGTGTCTCGTAGCCGTGGAGCTGCAGCACATCCAGCGGGACTGCCTGAAGAAGGGTATCGATCTCCGCATCCGTAGCATCGACAACGAGGCCGACGGTCTCGATACCTATCGGTACAGCCGACACCAGCTCGCGGGCACGGGCCGGATCGAGGTAGCGGGGAGAGGGCGGATAGAACACGAAGCCCAAGAACGCGGCGCCGAGGTCAGCCGCCTGGGCGACCCGGTCCGGCTCGGTGAGTCCACAGATCTTGACCTGAAGGGCCACGCTAGGCTGTCGCCTGCAATTGCCGCGCGACGGCCGCAGCGGCTTCGGCCGGAGAGGCAGCGTGGGTGATCGGCCTACCGATCACCAGAATGTCGGCGCCCGCTGCCAAAGCTTCGGCTGGCCCCATGGTGCGCTTCTGGTCGTCGCCCCCGGAACTAGGCCGGATGCCCGGTACCACCAAGCGTGGCATGCCGCCGAGGGCAGCACGCAGGGTCGCAACTTCCAGCGGTGAGCAAACGAGGCCGGGCAACCCGGCCTCGAGCGCGAGGCTGCTCAGTCGCAGCACCTGCTCGGCCGGCTTCGCCGATACACCAGTGGAGATCAGATCAGCCTCATCCAGGCTAGTGAGAACGGTAACCCCCAGCAGCACAAGCTTGGTAGGCGCGCTGGCTGCGGCGGCTACGGCTGTCTCGAGCATCTCTCGACCGCCGGCAGCATGCAGGGTGAGCATCGCTACACCCAACCGCCCGACCTCGCGCACGGCGCCCGCCACGGTGTTGGGGATGTCGTGCAGCTTCAGATCGAGAAATACCGGCAGACCCAGCGCTACCACGGCCTCGACCCCGCGCGGACCCTGGGCCGCGAAGAACTCGAGCCCGAGCTTGACACCACCGACATGCGAAGAGACGGCACGAGCAAGTGCCAGGGCCCCATCGAGATCGGGGCGGTCGATGGCGCAGAAGATTGGGTTGGCGGGCACGGGAACCTGCATATTCGGTAGGCTGAAGCGAGCGGAGCGCGCTTATAGCAGACCCATCGGGCACTGCCAAAGAGCGTCGGTCAGTGGCGGGATATGGTGGCCGCGTGGACCAGCTTGGCCGCGACCAGATCCTCCAGCGCCGTGCCGACCGACTTGAAAACCGTGATGGTGGACGGCTCGCGGCGGCCGACGTGAGTACCACCGCACAGATCGCGCAGCTCCGCTCGAATGTGCTCGCGGGTGAGCGCTCCGGAGCGGATCGCCTGCAGCACGTCGCCGGCCTCGGCCAGCGCTCCTTCGAACGTATCGACGAAGACCTCGCCCACCCGCATCACCTCGTCGTCGCTCTCGCGCATGTCCTGGGTGAAGCTGCCGACAAGATCGACATGGGTGCCGGGTCGAAGCCAGCTGCCCCGTATCATTGGCTCACGGCTCAACGTGGCGCAGGAGACGATGTCTGCCGTGCGCACGGCCGCCTCAAGGTCGTCGACCACCGTGACCGGCAGCGCCTCAGCAGCAAAGCCCTGCGCGATTGCCTCGGCTCGTGCCAGCGAGCGATTCCAGAGCCTGACCTCGGCGATCGGCCGCACCGCAGCATGGGCGCGAATCAGGTGCGGCGACATCGCCCCGGCGCCGACCATGGTCAAGACCCGGGCGTCAGTACGGGCCAGGTACGAAGCCGCGAGGGCGGAGGCTGCGGCAGTGCGACGCACGGTGAGCGCCGCGCCATCCATGACGGCCAGCGGTGTGCCGGTCGGGCCGTCGAACAGCACGTAGAGACCCTGCACGGAGGGGAGGCCCTTGGTTTCGTTGCCGGCGGCGATGTGGACGAGCTTGACCCCGGTGACGTCACCAACACGCCACGCCGGCATTAGCAGCAAGACTGCCGGCTCCTGGCCGGGTCGGGGCACCTCGTGATGGTGCCGTACCGGTACGGCGGCGCCGTCGCGGAACCCTTGCCGGAGCGCCTCGACCAGGACAGCGTAGGGCAACGCCGTCTCGACGGCTGCCGCTCCGATCATGCGCAGCATGGGCCGGTCAGACGTGCGGTGCCGCCAGCGCCAGGGACTGCGTCTTGCGCCGGGCCTGTTCTAGGGCTTCCTGCTCCTCGCGCTCGCGGGTCAGCCTATCTTGGTACTCGACAGCAGCCACCTTGCGCCGCAACTGGCGCGCCTCTCGGCGCTTGCTCTGGCTCGATAGCCAAAACGCCGTGCCTCCCAGCAGCGCGCCGAGGACGAGACCGGCCAGGAAGACCGCGTAGAGCGGCATCCGGAACTGGAATGGCAGCGGCCAGAAGATGACCTCGACGATGCCGCGGTTGTCGACCGCGAGCATGACGATGACGATGACGCCCACCAGGGCGAGCAGCAGGCGAACGAGCTTGATCATCGGTGCCGACTCCGGGTGTTGCGTCCAGGCGGGAAGGGCTTCACGCGAAGACGTTCAAACGTTCACGCAGTTCTTTGCCGGTTTTGAAGTACGGGACAACCTTGTTCGGCACTGCCACTTCGTCGCCGGTACGAGGGTTGCGTCCAACACGCTCGCCACGGGCCCGCACCGAAAAGGCGCCGAAGCCGCGGAGCTCGACGCGGTCGCCGCGAGACAGGGCAGCGCTGACCTCTTCAAACACCGTGCTCACGATGCGTTCAATGTCGCGTATATAGAGATGCGGATTCGCCTCGGCGAGCCGCTTGATCAGGTCCGACTTGGTCATGCCTCCGATCCGGTGCTCTAGGCACACTTGCGATCCGAGACCTCGGATCGTTTCGTGAGACACTGCCAAAGGGGAGATGGACCGTCAAGGAACCGGGCGATGAACCACGATCCCTCAACCGTCACTGACGAAGTTGGGGCTCCGACCAACGGCCGGAGCCCCGCTTCATCAGTTCTTCGTCTGCTCTTCCTGCTTCTGGCGGAAGGCCGCGCCCAGGATGTCGCCCAGGCTGGCGCCGCTGTCGGAGGAGCCGTACTCGGCCATGGCCTGCTTCTCGTCCTCGATCTGCAGTGCCTTGACCGACAGGCCGAGGCGCCGGCTGGTCGCGTCGACGGTCATTACCCGGGCATCGATCTTCTCACCCGGCGCGTAGCGCTCCGGGCGCTGCTCGTCGCGGTCGCGCGCGAGCTCGACCTTGCGGATGAAGCCGGTGGCGCCCGTCGAGGTCTCGACCTCGATGCCGCCGGCATTGACCTCCTTGACGGTGCAGGTCACGCGGTCGCCGCGCTTGATGCCGGCCACCGCATGCTTGAACGGATCCTCGCTGAGCTGCTTGATGCCCAGAGAGATGCGCTCCTTCTCGACGTCGACATCGAGCACCTGGGCGCGCACCACGTCGCCTTTGCTGTACTTCTTGACCGCTTCCTCGCCGGCCAGTGACCAGTCCAGATCGGACAGGTGGACCATGCCGTCGATGTCCTGGTCGAGCCCAATGAACAGACCAAACTCGGTGATGTTCCGGATCTCGCCCTCGATCTCCGAGCCCAGCGGGTGGTTCTCGACGAAGGCGTCCCAGGGGTTGCCCAGGCACTGCTTGAGGCCGAGGCTGATCCGGCGCTTCTCCGGGTCGACTTCGAGCACCATGACCTCGACCTCCTGGGAGGAGGAGACGATCTTGCCCGGATGGGTGTTCTTCTTAGTCCAGCTCATCTCGGAGACGTGGACCAAACCCTCGACGCCGGCCTCCAGCTCCACAAAGGCGCCGTAGTCGGTGATGTTGGTGACGCGGCCGGTGAATTTCGCACCCACCGGGTATTTCAGCTCGACGCCCTCCCACGGATCGGCCTCGAGCTGCTTCATGCCCAGGCTGATGCGCTGCGTCTCGCGGTTGAAGCGGATCACCTGCACGCGGACGTTCTGGCCGACGCCCAGCACGTCGCTCGGGTGATTGACGCGCTTCCAGGAGATGTCGGTGACGTGCAGCAGGCCGTCGAGACCACCCAGATCGACGAAGGCACCGTAATCGGTGATGTTCTTGACCACGCCGTCCAGGATCTGGCCCTCGGACAGGGTCGCCAGGAGCTCGTTGCGCTGCTCCGCGCGGCTCTCCTCGAGCACCGCGCGCCGGCTGACCACGATGTTGCCGCGGCGGCGGTCCATCTTGAGGATCAGGAACGGCTCCTGTTTGTTGATCAGCGGGCCGATGTCACGGACGGGGCGGATGTCGACTTGGCTGCCCGGCAGGAAGGCCACGGCGCCACCGAGGTCAACCGCGAAGCCACCCTTGACCCGGCCGAAGATGTGACCCTCGACCTTGCTGGTATCGGTGAACGCACGCTCGAGCCGATTCCAGCTCTCTTCGCGTCGGGCCTTGTCGCGGCTCAGCACGACCTCACCGCTGCGATTCTCAAATCGCTCGACGAAGACCTCGACCGTATCGCCCACCTGGACCTCGGGCGACTGGCCCGGGGCGGCAAATTCCTTGAGCGGAACGCGTCCTTCGGATTTCAGCCCGACGTCGACGATGACGATGTCATCATCGATACCGACGACGGTCCCTCGGACGACGCTACCTTCGAGACGATTGTTCGAGCCCAAGGTTTCGTCCAGCATCGCGGCGAAATCGTCCAGCGACGGGCGGGGCTCGATGGTTTGGGTGGACTCCAGCATTCCGACTCCTGGGTTGGTGCGGCTGCCCGAAGCGATCCGCACCGCCTGGCCATGGGACCAGGGTTGGGGTTTAAGTTAGCGAACGTTTCGTTTCAGCTGACGGTAGGCTGATCGACCGAAAGCCGGCCCATCTCGATATGGTCACGGGCAGCCGTGAAGGCAGCGTCCGCGTCGAGGCTGGTCGTGTCGAGCATCCAGGCGTCCGGAGCGACACGCATAGGCGCTACCACCCGGTCCGCATCGCGGCGGTCACGCTCCTGCAGCTCCTCTAAAACCGCCGCGTATATAGGCTCATCACCGCGTCGCCGCAACTCTTCGAACCGCCGCCTTGCTCGCTCGGCGTCACTGGCGGTGATGAAAAGTTTGAAGGTTGCATCGGGACAGATCACTGTGCCGACGTCGCGTCCAGCGAGCACTGCCCCCAGGCCGCGTGTGGCGAAGCGCCGCTGAAACGGCAGCAGGGCCGCTCGTACAGCTGGTACCGCCGCAACCTTCGATGCATTCTGGCCGATTCCTTCACCGCGCAGCCGGCTGGGATCGACATCCTCCGGTGCCAGCCTCTGCGCTATAGTCACAGCATCTTCGGCGTTGCCGGCATCAAGTCCACGGTCGAGCATCACCCGGGCTACGGCACGATAGAGCAGACCGGTATCAAGAAAGGTCAGGCCGAAGTGAGTGGCCAGACGGCGCGCAAGGGTACTCTTGCCGGACGCGGCTGGGCCGTCCACTGCGATCACAAGGGGCTGGCTCACGGCTGCTCTTCCAGCGGCTCGATTTGGGATCCAAGGCCGTTCAGCAATGCCGCGAAGCCGGGGAAGCTGGTCTCGATCGCCTCTGCGCCGGCCACCGTCACCGGGGCGGTGGCCAGCCCGCCCAGGACCAGGAAGCTCATCGCGATCCGATGATCCAGCCGCGCATCGACGGTCACGCCACCGGCCGGCCGCCGGCCGCCATGGACGATCAGGTCATCGCCGTGAATCTCCACGCGCACGCCGCATGCGGCAAGGCCTTCCGCCATGACCGCTAGTCGGTCGCTCTCCTTCACCCGCAACTCGCCGAGGCCGCGCATTATCGTGGTGCCGCTGGCCAATGCCGCGGCCACGGAAAGGATCGGATACTCGTCGATCATCGTAGGTGCGCGGCCGGCAGGCACCTCGACACCGGTAAGCTGCCTGCCGCTGATCACCATATCGCCTACGTCCTCGCCGCCGGCGGTATGCTGATTCTCGATCGCGATGTCGGCGCCCATTTCCATGAGACTGGTGTAGAGTCCAGTCCGCAGTGGGTTGAGACACACCTTGCGCAGGCGCACCGAGGATCCATCGGTGACGACGGCCGCGACGGTCGGAAATGCCGCTGAGGACGGATCGCCGGGTACGACAAAACTCTGCGGAGACAGCTCGGGCTGGCCGGTGATCGATACGCGACGGCCACCACCCTCGATGGCTTCGGTGACGACCTCAGCTCCCATGGCCGCCAGCATCCGCTCGCTGTGGTCTCGTGATGCCAGTGGCTCGATCACCGTCGTCCGACCTGGCGCATGCAACCCCGCGAGCAGCACGGCTGACTTGACCTGCGCGGAGGCCACCGGGCTGGCATACTCGATCGGCAGAAGGTCGGTGCGGCCTGTGAGCGCCAGCGGCAGACGGCCGCCAGAGCGGGCCAGGAAAGACACACCCATCCGGGACAAGGGCTCGATCACTCGCCGCATCGGTCGGGAGCGCAATGAGGCGTCGCCTGTAAGAAAGCTCGTGAATGCGTGACCGGCCAGCAAGCCCATAAGGAGTCGGGCACCGGTACCGGCATTGCCCATGTCGAGGACGTCCTCGGGTTCGGCCAAGCCGCCGACGCCCACACCCCAGGCCCGCCAGCGACCGGGGCCCAGTCGCTCGATCTCGACGCCCATGGCGCGCAGCGCCGCCGCGGTGGCGAGCACATCCTCGCCCTCGAGCAGCCCTTCGATGCGGCTCTCGCCCACCGCCATCCCCGCCAGCATGAGCGAGCGGTGCGAAATAGACTTGTCGCCCGGCAATACGGCCGCACCGGATAGTGCACCGTGGGGCGCTGCCCGCAACAACATGCTGAGACCCTGTAGGTTGGTTTGGTTTGGCCCGCCCGTTCGTGCGGAAATTGCTTTTGACAGGTCGGGTCGATCATGGCAATTGCCCCGCTCGCTCTCGACCGTCCACCGGAGAATGCTGTTGGCCAAGCCCGAATGGGGCACGAAGCGCATCTGCCAGAGCTGTGGCGTCCGCTTCTATGATTTCGGCCGCTCACCGATCGTCTGCCCGGCCTGCGGTGGCGTGTTCGATCTCGAGATCCTCAACCGTGCCCGCCGCGCACGGCCGTCGTCGCGTGCTGTCGCCGCTGCCGCTGAGGGTGCTCCGGCGGTCGATGGTGAGCTCCTCGGCCCTGACGCAGACGTCGAGGACGATGTCGAGATCGAGGAGGATGAGGAAGCTGTCGTTGTTGCCGATGACGATGCCGACGAGGACGAGAGTCTGATCGAGGATGCATCTGAACTCGGCGACGACGAGGAATTGTCC